>NZ_JBHVDI010000051.1:0-20501 GCF_042802875.1 Kocuria sp. NPDC057446
GTGCGCGGCGGGCCCCTCGGGACGGACGCGGATCAGCCCTCGGACCGGTTCTCCCCGTCGCCGCGGGCGACGTCGACGTCCTCGAGGCCACCCATCGGGTCGACCATGCCGTCGCCGGTGAGATCGGACATCGGGGTGGAGGAGAAGACCAGCTTCTCCGCGTCGCCCTCCCCCTCGGCGTCCACGAAGATCTTCTCCCCGGTGCTGATCTCCCCGAAGAGGATTTTCTCGGAGAGCTGGTCCTCGATCTCCCGCTGGATGGTGCGGCGCAGCGGGCGGGCGCCCATGGACGGGTCGTAGCCCCTGCGGCTGACCCACCGCTTCGCCGCGTCGGAGAGCTCGATCGACATCCCCTGGTCCCGCAGCCGCTCCTGGAGCCGGGCCACGAACAGGTCCACGATCTGCACGATCTCGGTCTCGGTCAGCTGCGGGAAGACGATGATCTCGTCCACGCGGTTGAGGAACTCGGGCCGGAAGTGCTCCTTGAGCTCGTCCTGGACCTTCGCCTGCATCCGCTCGTAGTTCGACGCGGGGTCCACGCCGGTCTGGAAGCCGACGGGGACGGCCCGGGAGATGTCCTTGGTGCCCAGGTTCGTGGTCATGATGATCACGGTGTTCTTGAAGTCCACCACCCGGCCCTGCGAGTCGGTCAGGCGACCGTCCTCGAGGATCTGCAGCAGCGAGTTGAACAGGTCCTGGTGCGCCTTCTCGACCTCGTCGAAGAGCACCACCGAGAACGGCTTGCGGCGCACCTTCTCCGTGAGCTGGCCGCCCTCCTCGTAGCCCACGTAGCCCGGAGGGGCACCGAAGAGCCGGGAGACGGTGTGCTTCTCCTGGTACTCGGACATGTCCAGGGTGATGAGGGCGTCCTCGTCCCCGAACAGGAACTCCGCCAGCGCCTTCGCGAGCTCGGTCTTGCCCACGCCCGTGGGCCCGGCGAAGATGAACGACCCGCCCGGGCGCTTGGGGTCCTTGAGGCCCGCGCGGGTGCGGCGCATCGACCGGGAGAGCGCCTTGATGGCGTCGTCCTGGCCGATGATGCGCTTGTGCAGCTCGTCCTCCATGTGCAGGAGACGACCCGTCTCCTCCTCGGTGAGCTTGTACACGGGCACGCCGGTGGAGGCGGAGAGCACGTCGGAGATGACCTCCGGGGTCACCTCGGCGAGCTCGTCGCCGCCGTCCCGCCAGGCACGGTCCTTGTCGTCCCGCTCGGCGATGAGCTTCTGCTCCGTGTCGCGCAGCGAGGCGGCCTTCTCGTAGTCCTGGCCGTCGATCGCGGCCTCCTTGAGCCGCTTCACCTCGACGATGCGGTCGTCGAGCTCCTTGATCTCCGGCGGGGCCGTCATCCGCTTGATGCGCAGGCGCGCGCCGGCCTCATCGATCAGGTCGATCGCCTTGTCCGGCAGGAACCGGTCGGAGATGTAGCGGGCGCCGAGGTGCACCGCCGCCTCGAGGGCGTCGTCCGAGATGGACACGCGGTGGTGCGCCTCGTACTTGTCCCGCAGGCCCTTGAGGATCTCCACGGCGTGCGCCTCGGAGGGCTCGTCCACCTGGATCGGCTGGAAACGGCGCTCGAGGGCGGCGTCCTTCTCGATGTGCTTGCGGTACTCGTCGAGGGTCGTGGCGCCGATCGTCTGCAGCTCACCCCGGGCCAGCATGGGCTTGAGGATCGACGCGGCGTCGATCGCGCCCTCGGCCGCGCCGGCGCCCACGAGGGTGTGGATCTCGTCGATGAACAGGATGATGTCCCCGCGGGTGCGGATCTCCTTGAGCACCTTCTTGAGCCGCTCCTCGAAGTCGCCGCGGTAGCGGGAGCCGGCCACGAGGGACCCGAGGTCCAGGGTGTAGAGGTGCTTGTCCTTGAGGGTCTCGGGGACGTCCCCGCGCACGATCTGCTGCGCCAGGCCCTCGACGACGGCGGTCTTGCCGACGCCGGGCTCACCGATCAGCACCGGGTTGTTCTTGGTGCGGCGGGAGAGGATCTGCATCACGCGCTCCATCTCCTTGAACCGCCCGATGACCGGGTCCAGCTTGCCCTCGCGGGCGGCCGCGGTGAGGTTGCGGCCGAACTGGTCCAGCACCGCCGAGCCCGCGGGCGTGCCCTCGGACTGCCCGGCCGAGCGGACGCCGGCGCCCTCCTTCTCGGGGGTGCCCCCGCCCTGGTACCCGGAGATCAGCTCCAGCACGGTGGAGCGCACCTTCTGGGGCTCCGCGCCGAGCTTGGTCAGCACCTGCGCCGCCACGCCCTCGCCGGCGCGGATGATGCCCAGCAGGATGTGCTCGGTGCCGATGTAGTTGTGCCCCAGCTGCAGGGCCTCGCGCAGCGAGAGCTCGAGGACCTTCTTGGCCCGGGGCGTGAACGGGATGTGCCCGGACGGGGCCTGCTGGCCCGGCCCGATGATGTCCTGGACCTGCTCCCGGGCGCCGGTGAGGGTGATGCCCATCGAGTCGAGCGCCTTCGCGGCCACTCCCTCGCCCTCGTGGATCAGCCCGAGCAGCAGGTGCTCGGTGCCGATGTAGTTGTGGTTGAGCATCCTGGCCTCTTCCTGGGCCAGCACCACGACCCGGCGGGCGCGGTCGGTGAAGCGTTCGAACATGGATACTCCTCAGTCGATGTCTGCACCCGATGCTACGCACCCGCGGGGTCGATCGGGGGGCTGTTCGCCACCGGCGAGAAGACCGGCGGGGCGCGGCCCGGAGGACCCCGGCGGAGTCGTACGGCAATTGCGGCGCCCCACCCCCGCGGCGGCAAAGGCGCAGGTCATCAAAAGAATGCCCGGGGAATTACGCCCGCAACGGGCCCGGCGCCATTAGTGGTGCACCCGGCGGCCGGAAAAGGAAAGGAGGGACCGGTGGACCGGTCCCTCCTTCACCACGCCGAGCGCGGCGCGCCCGCTGTTATTTGTGGGCGTCGTAGTACGCCTTCTGCACGTCCTGGTGAATACGGCCGCGGTCCGAGACCGGCATGCCGTTCTCGCGGGCCCACTGCCGGATGGCGGCGGTGTCCGGGTTGGACTTGCCGGTGGGCCGGGCCTGCTTGGGCGTCTGCTTGCCCTGCTGGGCGCGCCGGGCCTTGGCGATGAACGGCCGCACGGCGTCGCGCAGCTTGGCGGCGTTCTCCTCGGAGAGGTCGATCTCGTACTGCGCACCGTCGAGGCCGAAGCGCACGGTCTCCTCCGCGGGCCCGCCGTCGAGGTCGTCCTCGAGAATGATCTGCACGGTCTGTGCCATAACTGTGAATCTCCTCCGCCTCTCGGCGCTCGTCCTCCCACGGACGCACCCGAATCGGTGCGTCGTGCAGTGCTGCTGATTCCCCCGTGTCGTTCCGGATGATCCGGACCAGGAATTCCGGTGAACTCTGCAGGATCCGCGATCCCGGCGTCGTCGAGTTTATCCTACAATTCCCCGGACCGAATTCAACAGCACGAAAGGGCGGACAAACAGCCGGCGAATTCGAATTCGCCGGATAAGCCGGGGCGAGTGAGCCGGGACGAGCGGGAGCGGTGGGTCAGCGCGACGGGCCGCGGCGCGGCGACCGGCCGAACGGCAGGTCCTCGCCGTCGCGCCGCTTGAGCTCCTCGTACCAGCGCTCGGCGTCCTCCTGCGAGCGGGACTCCACGGCGCGCTCCGTGCGGTCGCCGCGGAAGATCCAGCGGAGGATGAACCAGAAGATGATGCCGATGCTGATCGAGGGCAGCAGGACAGCGATGTATTCCATGGGTGTGATTCTCCCGGGGAGTTCTGGGCGGTGGCTGGGGACGGCGGAGGGCCGCGGCACGGCCGCGGCCCCGGCTCAGTCCTGCTCCGGCTTCATCAGGGGGAACAGGATGGTCTCGCGGATCCCCAGGTCGGTGAAGAGCATGATGAGCCGGTCCAGGCCCAGTCCCAGCCCGCCCATCGGCGGGGCACCGTGCTCGAGGGCGCGCAGGAAGTCCTCGTCCAGCCGCATGGCCTCGTCGTCGCCGGCCGCGGCCCGGTGGGACTGCTCGGTGAGCCGCTCGCGCTGGACCACGGGGTCGATCAGCTCGGAGAAGGCCGTGCCCCGCTCCATCCCCCCGATGATCAGGTCCCACGCCTCGATCAGGCCGTGCTCGGAGCGGTGCTGCCGGGCGAGCGGCTGCGCCGACGGCGGGTAGTCGCACACGAAGGTCGGCTGGAGCAGGGTCGGCTCCACGATCTCGCCGAACAGCTCGAGCACGTACTTCTCCGCGTCCCACATCGGGCCGACGGGCACCTCGTGCTCCTCGGCGATCCGGTGCAGGGTCTCGACCGGTGTGTCCGGGGTGATGCGCTGCCCCACGGCCTCGGACAGGGCCGGGTAGACGGACAGCCAGCGCCACTCCCCGCGCAGGTCGATCGTGCCCCGCTCCGTCTCGACGGTGTCGACGCCCAGGGCGTCGGCGCACGCGAGGATGATCTCCTTGATCCGCTCGGCCATCGTGAACTGGTCGGCGTAGGCCTCGTAGGCCTCCAGGGTGGTGAACTCGGGGCTGTGCGAGGAGTCGACGCCCTCGTTGCGGAAGACCCGGCCGATCTCGAAGACCCGCTCGATCCCGCCGACCACGGCCCGCTTGAGGTAGAGCTCCGTGGCGATGCGCAGGGTCATGTCCTGGTCGAACGCGTTGAGGTGGGTCTCGAACGGCCGGGCGGTGGCGCCGCCGTGCACGAGCTGCAGGATCGGGGTCTCGATCTCCACGTAGCCGCGGTCGACCAGGACGCTGCGCACCGTCTGGATGATCCGGGCCCGCTTCACGACGACGTCGCGGGCCTCGGGCCGGACCATGAGGTCGAGGTAGCGCCGGCGCACCCGGGTCTCCTCGTTGAGCTCGTTGTGCAGCGTGGGCAGGGGACGGATCGCCTTGGACGCCATGGACCAGGCGTCCGCCATCACCGAGAGCTCGCCGCGGCGGGAGGCGATCACCTCGCCGTGCACGGCCACGAAGTCGCCGAGGTCCACGAGGGACTTCCACTCCCCCAGGGACTCCTCGCCCACCACGGCCCGGGAGAGCATGACCTGCAGGCGGGTGCCGTCGCCCTCCTGGAGGGTCGCGAAGCACAGCTTGCCGGTGTTGCGCACGAAGACCACGCGGCCGGCCACGCCCACGAACCGTCCCGTCTCCTCGCCCGGCTCGAGGTGCCCGTGGGCCTCCCGCACCTCGGCGAGGGTGTGGGTGCGCTCCACGCCCACCGGGTAGGCCTCCCGGCCCGACTCGAGGAGCCGGGCGCGCTTGGCGAGCCGGAACTGCATCTGGTCCGAGAGCTCGGCCTGCTCGGCCTCGTCCTGGGCGGTCGGGGAGGTGTTCTGCGCGTTGGTCACAATTGTCCAGGATAACGGGGAGGGTCAAATCCCGGCCGGGGAGCTCAGAGCACGAGGTTGTCGATCAGCCGGGTGCCGCCCACGTGGGCGGCCACGAGGGCGAGGGCGCCGGGGCCCGGCTCGACCGGGGCCAGGGTGCGGGGGTCGACGACGACGAGGTAGTCCAGCCGGACTCCGTCCTCGGCGTCGATCCGCCGCCGGGCGTCCTCCGGTCCGAGCTGACCGGCGGCGAGCGCCCCCAGGGTGCGCGGGAGCACGAGCGCGGACCGGCGCTGTGCGGCGTCGAGGTAGCGGTTGCGGGAGGACAGGGCCAGTCCGTCGTCGTCGCGCACGATGGGCACGGGCCGCACGGTGACGGGCAGGTCGAAGTCGGCGACCATCCGGCGCACGAGGAGCAGCTGCTGGGCGTCCTTCTCCCCGAAGTACGCGCGGAACGCCGCGGGCGCGGGCGGGGCGGCGATGTTGAGGAGCTTGTTGACCACGGTCAGGGCGCCGTCGAAGTGGCCGGGGCGGCTCGCGCCGTCGAGCACGGCGCCCAGCCGGCCCGAGGTGACGCGCACGAGGGGCTCCCCGTCGGGGTACATCTCGGCGACCGAGGGGGCGAACACGAGGTCGGCCCCGAACCGGGCCAGCAGCCCGACGTCCGCCTCGAGGGTGCGCGGATAGCGCTCGAGGTCCTCGTCCGGGCCGAACTGCAGCGGGTTGACGAAGACCGAGACCGCGACCACGGTGTTCTCCTGCCGGGCGAGGCGCACCAGGTGGCCGTGTCCCTCGTGCAGGGCCCCCATGGTGGGCACGAGGCCCAGCGACGCCGGCACCCGTTCCGGCGCCGCGGCCAGCCGGTCGGCGAGGGCGGTCCGGAACTCCTCGATCCCCCGGCAGACCCGGGGAGCGGTGGGGGGCGTGCTCACGGGGTGTCCTCGCCGCCGGGTCCGCCGGCGCCGTCCGTGCCGTGGGTGAGCTCGAGGGCGGCGAGCACGGCGTCGTAGCGCGGCCGGTCGAGCAGACCGCGGTCCAGGGCGCGACGGGCGGTGACGCGGGCGAGGTCCAGGTACGCCAGGAGGACGTCGTCGCCGCCGTGGCCGTGGGCGTACTCGTCGAGGGCGTCGCGGTGGGCCGCCACGGTGCCGGCGTCGCCCCGGGCCACGGGTCCGGTGAGCGCAGACTCCCCCGCGGCCAGGGCGTTGTCCAGGCTCGCCCGCAGCAGCGGCCCGACCATGCGGTCGGGCTGGTCCACCCCAATGTCCCGCAGCACCTGCATGGACTGCCCGGCCACGGTCATCAGGTGGTTGGCGCCGTGGGCGAGGGCCGCGTGGTAGAGCGGGCGGTCGGCCTCGGCGACCACCACGGGCTCGGCGCCCATCTCGACCACCAGCGCCTGGGCGATGGGCAGCACGGGGGCCGGGGCGGTGATCCCGAACGAACACTCGCTCAGCCGGGCCAGGTCGAGGCTCATGCCCGTGAAGGTCATGGCCGGGTGGACCGCGAGCGGGATCGCCCCGAGCCGGCGGGCCGGGTCCAGGACGCCGGTGCCCCAGCGGCCCGCGGTGTGCACCACGAGCTGACCGGCCTGCCACAGCCCGGCGTCGGCCAGGCCCTGCACGAGCCCGGGCAGCTCGTCGTCGGGCACCGCGAGCAGCACGAGCTCGGCGCGCTCGAGCACGGCCGGGACGTCGAGGACCGGCACTCCGGGCAGGAGGGCCTCGGCCCGGTCCCGGCTGGCCTCGGAGACGGCGTTGGCGCCCACGACGGCGTGGCCGGCGGCGCGCAGGGCGGCGGCCAGGACGGCGCCCACCTTCCCGGCGCTGACGACCCCGACCCCGAGGCGTCCCGGGCGGTCGGACGGGTGGGTCATACTCGCTCCTGCCGGGGGGTCTGGGGGTGGCTCGGGCCGTCGGCCAGTCTACGGGCCCCGGCCGCGTGCACCGCCTGGGCGGCGGCCAGCGCCCGGGCGTCCGCGGCGTCGAGGTGCGGGACCGCCACGGCCACGGGACCCGGGGTGGAGTGCAGGTGGACGTCGGCGAGCCGCAGGGCCCGCTCGAGCGGGCCCTGGCTGACGGCCACCGACTGGGTCTTCTCGTGGGGCAGCACGGCGGTGCGCCGGCTCAGCCGCCCGGAGCGGACCGCGAGGACGTCGCCGGTCGCGGCGTAGCCGGTCCGGCGGTGCACGAGGGGGTCGAGCCACCGGGCCCGGCGCGGGGAGGTGGTGAAGCGGCCCTGCGCGCCCAGACCGTGCAGGCCCTCCCGGAGCAGCGCCGCGAGGTCCCCGTCCCGGGCACCGGGCAGCGCGAGGTGCAGGACCTGGTGCACCTGGGGCAGGGTGCCGACGGGCAGCAGGGTGGAGCGCATGGCGTCGCCCTCCCCCGCCGCGGGACCGTAGCCGGCCACGTTGACCCGCACCCGGTACCAGCCGAAGGGCCGCCACAGCAGCGGCTGGTCCACGCCCACCGCCTGGACCCGTCCCGTCGGCACGGTCTGGGAGCGCACGCCGAACAGGCCGTAGCGCACGCGCACGCCCTCCGGCACGCGCAGCAGCCGGAAGGACCAGCCCTGCTCGACCCGGCGGTAGGCGACGGCCCCGAAGCTGATCAGCCCGGGCAGCCAGGCCGCGAGCATCGCGGGCCCGGTGCGGGAATCGGCGAGCAGGGCGACCGGCGCGGCGACCAGCAGCACGGTCAGGGCGACGGCGGAGCCGGAGGCGAGCACGGAGCCGATCAGCCGCGGCACCGGCACCCCGAGCACCGGCCGCTCCTGGTCCCCGGTGACGGCCCAGGGCGCCGGGCGCCGCACGGGCGCACCGGGCGTCCCGGGGGCCGCCGGGACGGACGGGCCCGGCGCCCGGCCGGCCAGGCCGAGCCGTCCCAGCAGCTCCCCGCGCAGCACGCGGGCCTGGGGGTGGGTGAGGTAGGACAGGGAGACCGCGGACTGCCCCGCGTCGGCCACCTCGAACGTCAGCTCGGCCAGCCCCAGCAGCCGGGGCAGGAACGGGCGGTGGATGTCGATGGCCTGCACCCGGTCCAGCCGGGCCTGGCGCTCCTTCCGGAAGAGCACCCCGGAGCGGATCCGCACGTGCTCCGGGGTCACCTGGTACCGGGTGAACCACCACGAGACCAGCACGGCCGCCGCGAAGACGAGCAGCACGGCCAGCACGAGCCCGGCCAGCACCCACCAGAAGGGGGCGCCCATCCGGGCGGGGTCGAAGTCCTGGGGCCGCCCGGCGTCCCCGCGGCCGAGGAAGGCGTTGAGGAAGTCGTCGAGGAGGATGTTGACGATCGCGCCCGCGATCACGAGCATCGCGAGCCAGCCCTTGACCACCGGGGTCAGCGGGTGGACACGGTGCCACTGCGGAGCCGCCGCCGGGGCGGGTCCAGCGCTCACAGGCCCGCCAGGAGGGCTTCGCCGCGCGCGGTGAGCCGCTCCCGGAGCCGGGAGGCCTCGGCGTGCGCCACCCCGGGGATCTCGGCGTGGCTGCCCACGGCCGCGGTGTGCAGCTTCACGGTGGCCAGCCCGAAGCTGCGCTGCAGCGGGGAGACCGAGACGTCCACGTACTGCATCCGCCCGTAGGGGATGACCGTGACCCGCTGGTAGAGCAGACCGCGCCGCACGAGCAGGTCCTCGCCGCGCTCGGCGTAGCCGATGGCCCGGACCCGCCGCGGGGCCAGGAGCACCGAGAGCAGGCCGGCCGCCAGGACGGCCGCGGGCGGCAGCACCAGCAGCCCCAGGGGCGCGCCGGGCCAGACGCCCGTGACCGCCAGCACCGCGGGCCAGCCCAGGGCGGCGAGCCAGAACAGGGTGGACAGGAGGGTGGAGAGCACCACCACGGTGACGTGCCGCGGCGAGACCCGGGTCCAGTCCAGGCCCTCGGGATCGATCGCGGGGTTGCTCAGGGGCACCCGGTCACCGGGCGTCCCGGCCACGGGGCCGCCGACGGTCTCGTGGGCGGATCTCTCGGGCATAACCACCTTCTCCCTCGGGGAGCTCCTTCTGCCGTCCCCTACGGTACTCGGCGCCCTCCTCCGCGTCGGGATCGTCCGGCGGCAGCTTGCAGAAGCCCTCCACGACCCAGCCCACCACGACGAGCACGAGCCCGGCCCCGGCGTGCACCAGGCTGGCCCAGAGCGGGCCCTGGTCGGAGCGCACGGACACGAGGGCGAGCTGCTCGACGGCGACGGCGGCGTGCCAGCCGGTGAGCATCGCCCCCGCCCAGGCCACCGCCTGCGCGCCGGCGGCGGTCCGGGCCGCGACCAGCGGGTCGAAGCGCTCCGGGCGCGCCCCGTCCTGGTGGCGCTTGACCCGCACGCCCAGCACCACGAGCGCGACGGCCACGGCCGCGAGGGCCGCGAGCGAGGCCCAGGGGAGGATCAGCAGCGGCCCACCGGCCCCCGTGGACAGCCGGTTGGCGGTCCAGCCGACGGCGCCGGCGGCGGCGGCGCACATCAGCAGCGCCGGGACCGTGAGCACGTGCACGGCGGCTCCTCCTCAGTCCCGGTCCCCGCCGGGGGCGGGGTCCTCGGCCAGCAGCGGGAACGTGTCCGGGCCCAGGCCGCCGAGGTCGCCCGCCCGGCGGGCGAGCTCCACGACACCGCGGCCGTCGAGCGTGGCGCCGGGGTCCATGAGGGCCCAGGGCACGAGCACGAACGCGCGGGTGCCCGCGCGCGGGTGCGGCACGGTGAGCTCCGGCTCGTCCAGGTGCAGGTCGCCGTAGACGACGATGTCGACGTCGAGGGTGCGCGGCCCCCAGCGCTGGGTGCGGGTCCGGTGGTGGCGCTCCTCGACCTCCTGGCACGCCCGGAGCAGCGCGAACGGGCTCAGCTCGGTCTCCACCTCGACGACGGCGTTGAGGTAGTCCCCCTGGCCGGCGGGCCCGCCGACCGGCCGGGAGCGCACGACGGGCGACGCGCGGGTCAGCGTGATCCGCGGGTGCGCGGCGAGCTCCAGGGCGGCGCGGCGCAGGGTGGTCTCCCGGTCGCCGAGGTTGGCGCCGAGGGCGAGGACGGCCCGGGTGCCCATCTCAGCGCTCCCGGTAGATCGTGACGGACACGTCGGAGAACGTGACCTCGATGGGCGCCTTGGGCTTGTGCACGGTGACTTCGACGGCGTCGAGCGGGAAGCGCTCGAGCAGCCGCCGGGCCACCTGGTCGGCGAGGGTCTCGAGCAGGTTCACGCTGGGGCCGATGACGATGTCCCGGACCTCCTCGGCGACCTCGCCGTAGTGGGCGGTCAGGGCGACGTCGTCCGTGGCCCCGGCCGCGGCCAGGTCCAGGTACATGACCAGGTCCACGAAGAAGGGCTGACCGCTGCGCTTCTCCTGGTCGAAGACCCCGTGGTAGCCGACCGCACCGATGCCCAGGAGGTTGATCCGGTCCCGGCGGTCGGGCGAGCGGGTGGTGGACACCGGGACGTGCTGGCGGCCCGCCCGGTCCCCGGCGCGCATGCGGGCGGCGTCCGCGTCCTCGCGCGGCACCCGGTTCACCGGTCCGCCCCGGAGGCCGCCGCCGGCAGGACGCCGGCGTCCGCGCCGGGTCGCAGCACGGCGGGCTCCACGCCGCACCAGGCGTGCGCGGCGGCCACGGCGTCGGCGCTCGGGCGCACGGCGTGGACGCGCACGCACCACGCGCCCGCGGCGGCGGACAGGGCGCTGACCGCCGCGGTCGCCGCGTCCCGCCCGGCCGGCGGGCGCGGGGCGCCGTCCTGCTCGAGCAGGGCCCCGAGGAAGCGCTTGCGGGACGCCGCCACGAGCACTTTGTGGCCGGTGGCCGTGAAGCGCGGCAGGGCCCGGAGCAGCTCCCAGTTCTGCGCCCCGCGCTTGTCGAAGCCCAGCCCGGGGTCCAGGATCAGCTTCCCCGGGTCCAGGCCGGCGGCCAGGCAGCGCCCCGTCAGGGTCTCGAGCTCGCCGAGCACCTCCCCGGCGACGTCGTCGTAGACGGCCCGGGAGTCCTGGACGTCGGGCAGGCCCCGGGCGTGCATGAGCACGTAGGGCACCTGCCGCTCGGCGACCAGGTCGATCATGTCCGGGGTCGCGCCCAGCCCCGAGACGTCGTTGACGATGTGCGCCCCGGCGTCCAGGACGGCCTCGGCGGTCCCGGCGTGCATCGTGTCGACGCTGAGCACCGCTCCCGCGGCGGCGAGGGCCTCGACCACGGGCAGGATCCGGCGCCGCTCCTCGGCGGGGGCGATCCGCTCGGAGCCGGGCCGCGTGGACTCGCCCCCGACGTCCACGATGTCGGCGCCCTCGGCGAGCAGGCGCAGCCCGTGCGCGATCGCGGCCTCGTGCCCGGCGTGCTCGCCGCCGTCGCTGAAGGAGTCGGGGGTGACGTTGACGATGCCCATGACCAGGGTGCGGCCGGCGGGCAGGTCCTCGAAGGAGCCCCAGCCGGTGGGCGGGGGTGCGGGGTCGGTGCGCGGGGAGGTCGTCACGTGCTCAGCGTCCCAGGATGAGGCTCATCGCCTCGGCGCGGGTGGCGGGCTCGCGCAGCTGGCCGCGCACGGCCGAGGTGACGGTCTTCGCGCCCGGCTTGCGCACCCCGCGCATGGACATGCACAGGTGCTCGCACTCGACCACGACGATCACCCCGGCCGGGGCGAGGTGCTCCACGATCGCCTCCACCACCTGGGTGGTGAGCCGCTCCTGCACCTGGGGCCGGCGGGCGAAGAGGTCCACGAGGCGGGCGAGCTTGCTCAGACCGGTGACCATCCCGTCGTGGCCGGGGATGTAGCCCACGTGGGCGTGGCCGTGGAACGGGACGAGGTGGTGCTCGCAGGTCGAGTAGAAGGGGATGTCCTTGACGAGGACCATCTCGGAGTGGCCGATGTCGAACGTCGTCCCGAGGATCTCGGCGGGGTCCTGGTGCAGGCCCGCGAACATCTCGGCGTACGCCCGCGCCACGCGCCCGGGAGTGCCCTGCAGGCCGTCCCGGTCGGGGTCCTCCCCGATCGCCAGCAGCATCTCCCGCACGGCGGCCGCGACGCGCGCCTGGTCGACGGCTCCGGCGCCGGCCTCCAGCTCGGGGGCGGGGTCGGGGTACGGCGGCGCGAACGCCTCCGCGCGCGCGTCGTGCGCGCTCGTGTGCTTCGTGCGGGCCTCGTGGGGCAACGCGCCCTCCTTCGGGATCTGCCGGTTCGGCCGGGTCTGCCGGGCGGAACGGGACTCGGCGGACGCGACCGGCTGTCGCTCCATCCTAGGCGGGACTCAGACCCCGCCGGCCCCCGGGGTGGTGCTCGGGGCGGACTCCGCGGCGCTCGGGGCGCCCGGCCCCTCCCCCGGCGGCACCGAGTGCCCGCGCTCGGGGACCTCGAGGGGGTGCTCCGGCTTCGCCGCGGCCGCCTGGTCCTGCGGGGCCAGGGTCGCAGGGTCCTGGGCGTGCAGCCGCCGGGCCTCCTCGCGCTCGGCCTGCGTGACCACGGGCGGGTCCTCGGAGAGGGGCCGGGTGTCCTTGGACAGCCACACGGGGCGCAGGTCCCGCTTGCGGATGTCGTGGAAGATGTCCGCGATCTGCGCCTCGTTGAGCGTCTCCTTCTCGAGCAGCTCCAGGGCGAGCCGGTCGAGGACGGGCCGGTTGTCCATCAGGATCGCGTGCGCCTCGTCGTGGGCCTGGTCGAGCAGGGCCCGCACCTCCTCGTCCACGATCGCGGCGGTGCGCTCGGAGTACTCGCGGCCCGACCCGGCGGCGTCCCGGCCGAGGAACGGCTCGGAGCTGTCCCCGCCCAGCTTGATCGAGCCGACCCGGGCGCTCATGCCGTACTGGGTGACCATCTTGCGGGCCGTGTCGGTCGCCTTCTGGATGTCGTTGGAGGCCCCGGTGGAGGGGTCGCGGAACACGATCTCCTCCGCCGCGCGCCCGCCCATGGCGTAGGCCATCTGGTCGAGCAGCTCGTTGCGGGTGGTCGAGTACTTGTCGTCCATGGGCATGACCATGGTGTAGCCCAGGGCCCGGCCGCGGGGCAGGATCGTGATCTTCGTGACCGGGTCCGTGTTGCGCAGGGCGGCGGCCACGAGCGCGTGCCCGCCCTCGTGGTAGGCGGTGACCTTGCGCTCGAGCTCCTTCATGATCCGGCTGCGCTTCTGCGGACCGGCGATGACCCGGTCGATCGCCTCGTCCACGGCCCGGTCGTCGATCAGCTGGGCGTGGGAGCGAGCGGTCAGCAGCGCGGCCTCGTTCATCACGTTGGCGAGCTCCGCGCCCGTGAAGCCGGGGGTGCGCTTGGCCACCGCGGCGAGGTCCACGTTGTCCGCGAGCGGCTTGCCCTGCGAGTGCACCCGCAGGATCTGCAGGCGGCCCTTCATGTCGGGGGCCTCCACGCCGATCTGGCGGTCGAAGCGGCCGGGGCGCAGCAGCGCCGGGTCGAGGACGTCGGGCCGGTTGGTCGCGGCGATGAGGATGACGTTGGTCGTGGCGTCGAAGCCGTCCATCTCGACGAGGAGCTGGTTGAGGGTCTGCTCGCGCTCGTCGTTGCCGCCGCCCATGCCCGCGCCGCGCTGGCGGCCCACGGCGTCGATCTCGTCCACGAAGATGATGGCCGGCGCGTTCTCCTTGGCCTGCTGGAACAGGTCGCGGACCCGCGAGGCGCCCACGCCCACGAACATCTCCACGAAGTCCGAGCCGGAGATGGAGAAGAAGGGCACCCCGGCCTCGCCGGCCACCGCCCGCGCGAGCAGGGTCTTGCCGGTGCCGGGCGGGCCGTAGAGCAGCACGCCCTTGGGCACCTTGGCGCCGAGGGCGGTGAAGCGGTCCCGCTCCACGAGGAACTGCTTGATCTCGTCGAGCTCCTGCACGGCCTCGTCCGCGCCGGCCACGTCCGCGAAGGTCACCGTGGGGTTGTCCTTGTCGAACATCTTGGCCCGGGAGCGGCCGAAGCGCATGACCTGGGACCCGCCGCCCTGCATCCGGGAGAACACGAACCAAAAGATGGCCAGGATGATCAGGAACGGCAGCATGAAGCCGAGCAGGCTCGTGAACCAGTTCGACTCGACCGGCTGGTCCGTGAAGCCCTCGAGGTCGGCCGCGTTCATCGCGTCGACGACCTCTTCCCCGCGCGGGGTGACGTAGTAGAACTCCACGCTGCGCCCGAGGTCCCGGCCGTCCAGGGAGAGGTCCTCCTCCAGCTGGAGCTCGACCTTCTGCTGCCCGTCGTAGATCTTCGCCTCCGAGACCTGGCCCTCGCGCAGCAGCTGCAGCCCCACGTTGGTGTCCACGCGCCCGGAGGAGCCCGTGGTGAGCGTGCCCACCAGGGGGAAGAGGATCAGAGCGGCCAGCAGGACCCAGAACCAGGGACCTCTGAAGAAGTTGTTGGGTTTTTTCGCCGTGGCCAAGCCGCTGATCCTCCCGTGGATGGTTGTCCGGGCCCCCTCGGGCCCGTGCCCACCCAGGGCCGGAGGTCCAGGGGACGCAGACCTACAATGTACAGCCCGGCGTCGGGGTCCTGCCCCGCACGGGCCGGGAGTTCCCTGTCAGCGGACATCCCCTCCGGGGAACCCCCGGCGCACACCCGCGGGGGCGCCGGCTCACTCGTAGACGTGGGGCGCCAGGGTCGCGATGCAGTCGAGGTTGCGGTACTTCTCGGCGTAGTCGAGCCCGTAGCCCACCACGAACTCGTTGGGGATGTCCCAGCCCACGTACTTGACGTCGATGGAGGTCTTCGCGGCCTCCGGCTTGCGCAGCAGGGCGCAGATCTCCACCGAGGCCGTGCCGCGGGACTCCAGGTTGGCGCGCAGCCAGGACAGGGTCAGGCCCGAGTCGATGATGTCCTCGACGATGAGCACGTCCCGCCCGGTGAGGTCCGTGTCGAGGTCCTTGAGGATGCGGACCACGCCCGAGGACTTGGTCCCGGAGCCGTAGGAGGACACGGCCATCCAGTCCATGGGGTACTGGCCCTGGAGCGCCCGGCACAGGTCGGCCATGACCATCACCGCGCCCTTAAGCACGCCCACGAGCAGGACGTCCCGGCCCCGGTAGTCGGCGTCCACGGCGGCCGCCAGCTCGGCGATCCTCGTGTCGATCTCTTCCTTGGTGTAGAGGACCTCGGTGAGATCCCCCCGGACGTCCTCAGCCTTCACGGCGCTCCTCGGGTGATGCGGATGCGGGTCGGGTGGCGCCGGCGGGCCCCGGGCGGACGAGCTCCAGGTGCCCGGGGCCACGGGTGCCCGCCGTCGGGCGGCGGCGCCACACCGACACCTTACCCGCCATCTGCACGGGCCCCGCGGCGCCGTGCCCCGCGGCGAACTCGTCCAGCGCGCCGAGCCGCTCGTAGGCCGGGGTCTGTCCGCCGGCGGCGACCACGGCCGCCGACAGGACCCGGCGGCGCAGGGCGGGGTGCGCCGCCCGCACGGTGGCGAGGTCGAGGGCCAGGGAGCCGGGCAGCTCCGGGGCGGCGGCGCGGGCCCGCTCGAGCAGGTCCGCCGCCGCGCCCTCGAGGTAGTCCGCATCCGGGCCGAGGATGGCCGCGGAGCGGGCGAGGGCCCGGGCCAGACCGGGGCCGAGCTCGTCCTCGAGCAGCGGGAGCACGCGGTGGCGGACCCGGGAGCGCATCAGCGTGGTGTCCCGGTTCGTGGGGTCGTGCCACGGCACGAGCTGCTCGGCGGCGCAGATCTGCAGGGTCTGCGCGCGCGAGAGGTCCAGGAACGGGCGGAGGTAGATGACGCCGTCGAGCTCGCGCACGGGCGGCATGCCGGCCAGGGAGCGGGTGCCGGAGCCGCGGGCGAGACCCAGCAGGACGGACTCCGCCTGGTCGTCGAGGGTGTGCCCGAGCAGCACGGCGTCGGCGCCCGTGCGCCGCACGACCTCCGCGATGCCCGCGTAGCGGGCGGTGCGGGCCGCCATCTCCGGGCCGCCCGCGTCCCGGCGCACGGTCACGGCGGTGACGACGACGGGTGAGAGCCCGGTCCGCTCGAGCGTGCGGGCGGCGTTCGCCGCGACCGCCGCGGAGTCCGCCTGCAGTCCGTGGTCGACCACCACGGCGCCCACGCGCAGCCTGCCGCGCCGGGCGAAGTGGGCCGCGACGGCGGCCAGTGCGAGGGAGTCGGGCCCGCCGCTGCAGGCGACCAGCACGAACGGGGGTTCCGTGGAGGACCGGGGGACGTGCTGCCGGACGGACCCGAGCACGCGCCGCCGCCCCGCCGCGACGTCCGGGGACAGCCGGCCGCGGCGGGCGAACTGGGTCACCGGCGGGCGTCCTCGCGGTCGCTCGCGGCCTGCTGGTTCTGCGACTCCCGCACGGCCAGGCGCACGACCTTGGCGAGGGTCGGCGCGGTCTCCCCGAGCAGGTCCAGGGCGGCCTCGAGCTCCGGCCGCGGGACCACGTGGGCGAGAGCCGCCACGGCGTTGGTCTCGCTGTGGATGCCGGCCTGGATCTGCGTGGTGGACAGCACCGGCTGCGAGGCCTCGACCGCGGCGAGGGTCTCCTCGATGTCCGGGGTGCCGATGCGCTGCTCCAGCATCACCAGGCGCTCGTAGACCGCCGGGTTGCCGATCTTGATCCGGCGGCCGCTGTTGAGCTGCGACAGCATGGGGGCGGAGAGGCCGAGGACCTCGGCCAGTCGCCGCTGCGTGATGCCGTAGGCCTGGACGACCGTGCCGAAGCGCTCCGACAGGGGCTGGCCGTACAGCTTGACCTGCTGTTCGATATTCTCTGTGCTCACGTAAAGATTTTGTCACACAAAGGTGATCCGGCCTATCGCGTGTCGCGCTGTGAACGAGGCCGGCGGACCGGGGGGCCTCGCCCCTAGTGTCTATGAATCTGCATGTCAAACGGGGGTGCGTGGTGTCTACCACATTCCGGGCGTCTTCGGGGCGGGAGCGGCCGGGCGGGCCGGTGCGTCCGGGCCCAGGACCCGCTCGATCCACCGCGCGGGGGCGTGGATCTCGGCCTCCGTGGGCAGGTGCTCCGGGGCCTCCCAGATGCGGTTGAACGACTCCAGGCCCACGGTCCCCACCACGGTCGAGACGAACCGCTGGCCGTCGCTGTACTGGCGCATCTTCGCGTCCATCCCGAGCAGGCGCCGGACGAAGCGGTCGAGGGTGCCCTGCAGCTCGGAGCGCCGCTCGAAGCGCCGCCGGATCGTCTTCACGGTGGGCACCACGGAGGCGTCCACCCCGTCCATCACGAAGTTCGCGTGCCCCTCGAGCAGGCTCATCACGGCGGTGAGGTGCGAGAGCACCTCCCGCTCGCGCCGTCCCATGAGCAGGCCCACCACGCCGAGGGAGGCCTTGGGCTCGTCCGCGCCGGCGCCCCTCCCGGGCAGGGCGCGGACCGCTTCGGTGAGCCGCGCCCCCAGGGTCTCGGCGTGGCCCATCAGGGAGTCGGCGAGCTCGTCGATCTGCTCGATCATGTGCTCGCGCAGCCACGGGGCCGCGGCGAACTGCACGCGGTGGGTCTGCTCGTGTAGGCAGACCCACAGCCGGAAGTCCTCGGGCTCGACGTTGAGCTCCCGCTCGACCGTGAGGATGTTGGGGGCGACGAGCATCAGCCGCCCGCCGGGGTGCCGCTGCGCGGCCACGGCGGAGACCAGCCCGGCGTACGGGTCGTACTGACCGAGGACCTTGGCGGAGAGGAAGCCGAGCACCGCGGCCATCTCCATGGCGGTGGCCGTGCCGCCGAGCGCGGTGGCGGCCGTGCCGAACTGCTCGGGGCGGCGCCGGCGCAGGGCCTCGACCGCCGGCGCCATGAGCACCTCGAAGGCCTGGGCGTTGGCCTTCGACCACCCGGCACGGTCCACGACCAGCACGGTGGAGTCCCGGAGGTCGCGCGCGGCCTCGAGGCCGGTGATCCGGTGCACGTGGTCCACCGACGCCTCGGCGTGGCGGCGCATGGAGGCCACCGCGGCCTGCATGGCCCGGGCGGACATCTTCGGCCCCGGCGGGGTGAGCCGGGCGGCGGCGGAGGCGGCGAGGTCCCACCGGACGATCCCGGGCGCCTCCGTCTCCGGCGGTCGTTGTGCTGCGCTCATGGCCTCATGCAACCACACGCTCCTGGGAGCCCCCGGCGCGTGCCGTCACAGTCGGGCCAGGCCCGCCACCGCCCGGTCCACGGCGTCCCGGGCCGCGGCCGGGTCGGAGACGTCGTTGAGCACCACGGAGAAGGTCAGCAGCCGCCCGCCGTCGGTGGTGACGTGGCCGCTGAGGGACACCACGGAGTTCAGCGTGCCCGTCTTCGCCCGCGCCAGGCCCCGCCCGGGGCGCTCGGCGTCGTCGTCGAACCGGTCGGCGAGGGTCCCGCTGCCGCCGGCCACCGGGAGCGCCCGGGCACCCGGTGTCAGCGCTCCCGTGGGGTCGGTGACCATCACCCGCACGACCCGCTCGAGCGCGCGGGCGGTGATCCTGTTGTGCAGCGACATCCCCGAGGCGTCGGAGAGCTCGACGCCGGACGCGCCGACGCCGTGCGCCTCGAGCGCCGCCGTCGCGGCCGCACGGCCGCCGGTGATGCTCGCGGGGCGGTCCGCGGCGCGGGCGGCCAGCCGGGCGAGCACCTCCGCGAGGTGGTTGTCCGACTCCTGCAGCATGAGCTCGGCCTGCTCGGCGAGCGTCGCGGACTCGACGGCGGCCAGCTCGGCCGCGCCCCCGGGCGCCCGGCCGGGCAGGACCGCGGGGGCGGGCACGGAGTCCCCCTCCGCGGCGAGGCGCCCCGCGAGCTCGGCCGCGAAGACCTCGGCGACGCCCTGCGCCGCGTCCGCGGGGCGCCCGGGCGACGGCCCGTCCCCCGCGGGCGCGCGGTGGGACCCGAACGCCATGGGCGCGACCGGGCCGATCTGCCCCGCCGCGACGTCCTCCGCGGCCCAGTCGGCATTGACGGCCGGGCCGGGGAACAGGCTCGCGTCCCACCGCACCCCGGTGGGCGCGGGCGCCCCGCGCTCGGCGAGCGCCTCGGCCGTGGCCTCCGCGAGGGTCCGGATGCCGGCGCGGCCCAGGACGGCGTCCGGATCGGACTCCCCCGGGGCCAGCAGGGTGTCCCCGCCGGCCACCAGCACCACCGTGCCGGGCTCCTCGCCCTGGACCACCGTGGTGCGCAGCCGCTCCCGGGGATCGGCGTGGGTGAGCAGGGACAGCGCGGTGACGAGCTTCTGGTTGGAGGCCGGCACGAGGAGCGCGTCCGGGTCCTGCTCGAGCAGCGGCGTCCCGGTGAGGGCGTCGGCCACCAGCACGGAGCGCCGCCCGGCGGGAGCGCCGGCGAGTTCGGTCCCCACGGCCGCGGCCACCTCTCCGGGCCCGGGCACGGGGGCCGCCGGATCGGGGGGCGCGGCCCCGGCGGGGGCCGGCGGCACGGCGGGCAGGACGCGGGCCGCCGGGAGGTCGTCGCCGCCCAGGCCCAGCGCGGGGCCCCAGTGCGGGTGCAGCCAGCCCGCCACGCCCACGCAGCCGGCCGCGAGCAGCGCCGTCAGGGCGCGGTGGCCGCGACCCCCCCGGGCCCGCGGCCGCCGCCGCCCGGCGGGGGGACTGTGGCCTCGGGGACTGCGCATGCCCCCATTGTGGCCCCGCCCCGGTCCCGCGGCGGTTACCGCCGCCCGTGGGGCCGCCGCTATCGTGGGTGTCGGATCTGCCCCACCCCGCCCGGGTGGTGCGGCCGCGCCCGGCCGCTGTCAGCCCGTCCCGGCCCTTCCGGGCCCACCCAGCACGAGGAGAAGCACCATGGAGTTGGACGTCACCATCGAGATCCCCCGCGGATCGCGCGTCAAGTACGAGATCGACCACGAGACCGGCCGCCTCCGCCTGGACCGCGTCCTGTTCACGTCGATGCAGTACCCCGCGCACTACGGCTACTTCGAGGACAGCCTGGGCGAGGACGGCGACCCCCTGGACGCCCTCGTGCTCCTGGACTTCGAGATCGTCCCGGGCGTGCTCGTGGAGTCGCGCCCCATCGCCGTGTTCAACATGAACGACGAGGCCGGCGGGGACGCGAAGATCCTCTGCGTGTCCACGGACAAGCGCTACGACCACATCCAGGGCCTCGACGACATCGACGAGTTCAAGCTCAAGGAGATCCAGCACTTCTTCGAGCGCTACAAGGACCTCGAGCCCAACAAGTGGGTCAAGGGCGAGGGCTGGGAGGGCCGGGAGACCGCCGAGCGGCTCGTCGAGGAGGCGCGCGAGCGCTTCGAGCAGTCCCACTACGACTCGGCCGCCGAGGCCGAGGAGAAGGCCGCGTCCACCGACTGAGCGGACGGGGACGACGGCAGGGGCCGGGGACCGTGCGG
>NZ_JBHVDI010000052.1:0-20482 GCF_042802875.1 Kocuria sp. NPDC057446
ACCCACGGGTGCGGGCGGACGGCTCGGCTCGTGCGGGCCGTCCCGCGCCCACCCCGAGCACAGCCCGAGCGCACCCCGCTCCCACCCGGGCCCCCACAGGGGCCCGCCGAAAGGACACCTTCATGACCACCGATCCCCTGCTCCCCACGGTCTCCACCGCGGTGGCCGATGTGCTGGCCGAGCGCACCGACCACCTGTTCGGGCTGATGGGCAACGGCAACGCCCACCTGATCAGTCACCTGACCTCCGCCGGGTTCGGCTTCACCTCCGCCCGGCACGAGGCCGCCACGGTGGCCATGGCCGACGCCTACCACCGGGCCACCGGCCGGACCGGGGCCGCCACGACCACCTACGGCGCCGGGTTCACCAACACCTACACCGCCCTCGCCGAGGCCCGGATGGCCCGCATCCCCCTGGTCCTGGTCGTCGGCGACGCCCCGACCACCGGGCGCCGGGCCTTCGACATCGACCAGACCGGTGCCGCCGCCGCCGTCGGGGTTACCACACTCGTGGCGACCCCGGAGAACGCGGTGGCGATCACCCACCGGGCCTTCGACCTGGCCGTGCGGACCGTCCAGCCGGTGGTGCTGGCGATCCCCTACGATTCCGCCACCGCCGCTCTGGTGGACCCGGTGGAGCTGGAGCCGTTGTCGGCGAAGCCGTCCTGGCACGCCGGCCCCGAGGACCTCGACCGGGTCGCCGGACTCCTGCGCGCCGCGGCCCGCCCCCTGGTCCTCGGCGGACGCGGAGTGCTCCTGGCCGGGGCCGCGACCGAGCTCACCGAGATCGGGGACCGGCTCGGGGCCCTGTTCATGACCTCCGCGATGGCCGCCGGGGTCTTCGACTCCCCGTGGGACCTGGGCATCGCCGGCGGTTTCACCCGCACCCACCGCCTGGAGCTGGCCCGGCAGGCCGACGTGGTGCTGGTCGCCGGGGCGTCGCTGAACGCCTTCCAGCTGCGCTACGGCACGCTCTTCGGCCCCGACACCCGGGTGATCCGCATCGACAACGAGCCCGAGCCCGCCCTCGCACACCCGCCGGTCACCGACTACGTCCGGGCCGACCTCGGCACGGCCCTGGCCGGTCTGCTGGCCCGCATCCCCACCACCGACCCGGCGCGCACCTGGCGGGCAGCCGCCCCCGAGGTCGCCGGGGACGACTTCCGCTCCGCCGCCCCGGTGGAGGACCCGGCCGAGTTCGGCCCCGACGGCCGGCTCAACCCCCGCGCCGTCGTCGCGGCCCTGGAGGACATCCTGCCGAAGGAGCGGTCGGTGGTGATGGACGGGGGCCACTTCATCGGCTGGGCCCCGATGTACCTCTCCGTCCCGGACCCGCAGGCCATGGTCCTGGTCGGCACCGCCTTCCAGTCCATCGGACTGGGCTTCGGCTCCGCCGCCGGGGTCTCCGTGGCCCGCCCCGAGCGCACCACCGTGTTCTTCTCCGGCGACGGCGGCGGGCTGATGGGCCTGGCCGACCTCGAGACCTTCCTCCGCGCCACGAAGCGCGGGGTGGTCGTGGTGCTCAACGACTCCGCCTACGGGGCCGAGCTGCACCAGTACGCGTCCAAGGGCCTGGACCCGACCGCGATGCTCATCGACGAGGTCGACTTCGCGGCCCTGGGCCGGGCGATGGGCGCGGCCGGGGCCAAGGCCCACACCCTGGCCGACCTCCAGGCGCTGCAGGACTGGCTGGACACCCACGAGGAGGGCGTGTTCGTCCTGGACGTGGCCATCTCGCAGAAGGTCGTGGCGGAGTTCATGACCGCCTCCCTCACCGCCGGCCGCCGCCTCTGACCCGGCGGCACTGACGTGCGGGCGCCGACCGTCCGGCGCCGCCCGCACGGATCAGGCGGCCGGACCGGCCCCGGGCCCGGCCTCGACCGCGCGCACGAAGTCGGCGCACCGGCGCGGCCAGCCGGCCAGCTCGGCGGGGGTGCGGGCCACGTGCAGGGCGTCGCCGGGCAGTTCCGCGCGCAGCGCCTCCGCCGTGGACAGCGGGTGGGTGGCGTCGCCGGACCAGGCCAGCACGAGGGTCGGCACGTCGATCCGCGCCAGCTCCTCGCGCGGCGGGAGGTCGGTGCCGGCCGCCCCGCGCAGCACGGCGGGCAGCAGGCGGGGGTCCACCCGCGGCGGGTGCACCGGGCGGTCCGCCACCGCGGGCGGCCGGACCGCGGCCCGGCCGGCCCGGAGATAGGCCTCCAGCCCGTGGCGCTCCACCAGGTCCGCGCTCTGCCGGTACGTCCCGGCCTGGGCGCGGCGCGAGGCCCAGGCGGTCGACGGCACGCAGAGCGTGAGCGAGCGGAACCGCTGCGGCTCGGCCAGGGCCGCGTGCAGCAGGGTGGCCGCCCCCATGGACGGGCCGATGCCGTGCACCGGCTCACCGGGCGCCACGGCGTCCAGCAGGTGCAGCAGGTCCTGGGCCAGCCGCGGCCAGGCCCAGTCCTCGGCCACGGGCTCCGCCGCGGAGCGGCCGTGGCCGCGGGCGTCGTAGCGCACCGTCCGGTGCCCGGGGAGCCCGGCCGCCAGGTCGAGGCCGCCGGCGGCGTTGGCCGCCCGGTCGGACAGCAGCCCGTGCAGCTGCACGACCGGCGGACCGGAGCCGGTCACGTCGTAGGACAGGCGGCAGCGGGGGAGCTCGAGCGTCGGCATGCCGCCACGGTACGCGTAGATTGTGACCACCGGTGGACCGGGCGCGTCCTCGTCCGGCCGGACCGCCCCGGCCCGACCAGGAGGTGCGCATGCGGCTGACCGGCATCACGCACGCCAGGCTGCCCGAGGGGCGCCTGTCCAGCTGCACGGTCCCCGCCACGGGCGCCGGCCGGCCCCTGCCGGTGTCCTTCGACCAGGGCATGCACGTGGGCGCCGGCCCCCGCCCCGGGTCGTGGATGGCCGTGGCCGTGGAAATCCCGGCACCGGTGAGCACCGCGCTGCTGGGCGAGGCCTGGGCGGGGGTCGTGCGCCGGCACCACACGCTGCGCACCGTCTTCTCCGCCGACGACGACGGCCGCGTGCGGCTGCACGAGACCGCCGACGCCGTGCAGCCCGTGTGGACCCGGCACGAGGTCGGCCCCGGCGGCACGCGGGCGGCCCTGCAGTCCGTTGCCGACGACGCCTGCTCCCCGCTGGCCCGCCCCTCGCACCGGCTGTGCCTGATCGAGCCGGCGGACGGGCCCGTCGTCGTCGTGCTCGCGGCCGACCACGCCCACGTGGACGCCTGGTCCCTGCCGCTGCTCGCCCGGGACCTGCTCGAGGGCCTGGCGGACCTCCGCGCCGGCCGGCCGGCCGGGACGGGCCGCGCCCCGGCGGCGTCGTTCGCCGAGCACACGCGGGAGCTCGCCGCACGCCCCCCGGCCCCGTCGCGGGTGGTGCGGCGCTGGGAGCGGATCCTCGCGGACGGCGGCGGCGCCCTCCCCGTCTTCCCGCTGCCCCTGGGGGAGCTCGGCGCCCCGGCGCCCGAGACGGTGACCACCCGCGACGTCCTCGACGCCGAGGGCCTGGCCCGGCTGGAGGCCCGTGCGGACGCCCTGCGCGTCCGGCTGCTGGTCCTGGTGGTCTCGGTGCTGACCCGCGCGACCGCCGAGCTGGCCGGCAGGCCCCTGCGCGCGGTCCTGCCCGTGCACAGCCGCACCGAGCCGCGCTGGCGCGACGCCGTGGGCTGGTTCATCACCAACTCGGTGCTCGAGTGCGCGGACCCGGATCCGCAGGCCTGCCGCGCCGCCGTGCGCGAGTCGCTGGAGCTGGGCTCGCACGCCCTGGAGCCGATCCTGCGGCCCCACGGCGGCATGCGCGTCCCGCCGGGCATGTTCATGCTCTCCTACCTCGACTACCGGCGGCTGCCCGTGACACTCGCGCCGGAGCTCCGGGCGCAGCACATCTCCGCGTCGGCGCCGACCACCGGGGTGCAGGTGTGGTTCGTGGTGGACGAGGACGGCCTGCACCTGCGCGCCCGCTTCCCGGGCACCGACCGGGCCCGCTCGTCGGTGGAGGCGTGGCTGGACGCCGTCGGCGAGGGGCTGCGCGCGCAGGCTCACCCCGCACGGCACCCCGCGGATGCGCACCGCGGATAGACCGACGCGCGGCCCCGCACGCCCGTGGTGGACCCGGTCCGCGGTGCCGTGCGACCTGCCCCCGCCGCGGTGCGCCGACTATCCTGGTGGCAGCGGGCAGAAGGGCTCAGATGGACGACCGGACGATCGCCAGGACGCAGGCCAGGTTGATCCGCACCGCGCTGACGAGCACCGGGCTGGGCGCGCGCGACCTGTGGCTGCGGTACGTCCACCTGGGCGGCGAGATCGGGGAGCTGGAGCTCGACGCCTATCTGCACCACGCCCTGTACCTGCCGCCCCGGCACCGGGACGGCCTGGCGCGGGCCGCCAACCAGCTGGTGCCCGACCGCCGGGTGCCGTGCAGCCGGGACCTGCGTCCCGAGGAGTTCCCGCCCGAGACCTGAGCGCCCGGCCGGCGCCCCGCGGGGCTACACCGCCCGGTCCGGCAGGGGTTCGGGGGTCTCCCGCTCCTTCTGCCACGGCCACCGCCCGCTGATCTCGAGCTCGAGGGACCAGCTGAGGAAGGTGCGCACGAGCACGATGAGCGCCAGCACCCCCACCGACTCGAACGTGGGGGTGATGGCGACGGTCTTGATGATGTCCGCGGCCACGAGCAGCTCCAGGCCCAGCAGGATCGAGCGGCCCAGCCGCTGCCGGTAGCTCTCGTAGGTGTCGCGCTCCCCGCCCCGGCGGCCCAGCAGGTCCCGTCCGGCCAGCAGGCTCGCGACCACCGTCCCGATGACGATGGCGACGACGCCGGCGACGTCGACGGCCTCCCCGACGAGCTCCATGGACTCCTGGAACGACATCCTGCACCTCCGGTGACCCCGGCGGCGCGCGCCGGCTCGAGTCTGCGATGAGGACGCCAGGATCTCACGGGTCCGCCGTCGCCCGGCGGCGGTCCCCCGGACGGGATTTCCGGTGGCGTGCTCTGTTGACCCCGCGGGCGCACGCGTGGGATGGTTTGATGAACGATCGGTCAGTAATGTCGGGCGACGGCGCCCGGATGCCGGCCACTTCCCGTTGCGACAGGAGATCCCCCTATGCCTTCGA
Source organism: Kocuria sp. NPDC057446 (assembly GCF_042802875.1). NCBI lineage: Bacteria > Bacillati > Actinomycetota > Actinomycetes > Micrococcales > Micrococcaceae > Kocuria > Kocuria sp. NPDC057446. The sequence continues at coordinate 5,099 of NZ_JBHVDI010000052.1, forward strand.
CCCCTCAGGCTTTTCTCGTCGGCGGCGCCCGCACGCCCGTGGGCCGCTACGGCGGTGCGCTCGCCGGTGTGCGGCCCGACGACCTCGCCGCCCTCGTGGTCGGCCGCGCGGTGACCGACGCCGGGATCGACCCGCACGACGTCGACGAGGTGATCCTCGGCAACGCCAACGGCGCCGGCGAGGAGAACCGCAACGTGGCCCGGATGGCCTGGCTGCTGGCCGGCTTCCCCGACACGGTCCCCGGCATCACCGTCAACCGCCTGTGCGCCTCGGGACTGTCGGCGATCATCATGGCCTCGCACATGATCAAGGCCGGGGCCGCGGACATCGTCGTCGCCGGTGGGGTGGAGTCCATGTCCCGTGCCCCCTGGGTGATGGAGAAGCCGGCCAAGGCCTACGCCAAGCCCGGGGAGGTCTTCGACACCTCCATCGGCTGGCGCTTCACCAACCCCGAGTTCAAGAAGCACGACAAGATGACCTACTCGATGCCGGAGACGGCCGAGGAGGTCGCGGTCGTCGACGGGATCTCGCGCGAGGACGCCGACGCGTTCGCCGTGGCCTCCCACGAGAAGGCGATCGACGCGATCGACGCCGGGCGCTTCGCCCCCGAGATCGTCCCGGTGACCGTCAAGGGCCGCAAGGGCGCCGAGACGGTCGTGGACACCGACGAGGGCCCGCGCCCGGGCACCACGATGGAGGCCCTCGCCCGGCTGCGCCCCGTGGTCGACCACGGCACGGTCGTCACCGCCGGCAACGCCTCCTCCCTCAACGACGGCGCCTCGGCGATCCTCGTGGTCTCCGAGCGCGCCGCCGAGAAGTACGGGCTGACCCCCCGGGCCCGGATCGTCGACGGCGCCTCCGCCGGCGTGGCCCCGGAGATCATGGGCATCGGCCCCGTCCCCGCCACGCAGAGGGTGCTCGAGCGCACCGGGTGGGGCATCGGCGACCTCGGGGCCGTCGAGCTCAACGAGGCCTTCGCCAGCCAGTCCCTCGCCTGCATCCGCCGCCTCGGCCTGGACGCCGGGACCGTCAACAACGACGGCGGGGCCATCGCGCTCGGCCACCCGCTCGGCTCCTCCGGGTCCCGGCTCGTGGTGACGCTGCTGGGCCGGATGGAGCGCGAGGGCGCGGACCGCGGTCTCGCCACGATGTGCGTGGGCGTGGGCCAGGGCACCGCGATGCTGGTGGAGAAGCTCTGATGGTCGGGCCCAGCGAGATCCTCGGCGCGGAGTTCACCGCCCTCCGGCTCGAGGAGCGCGAGGACCGGCTGCACGTGGTCCTCGACCGCCCGGCCGTGCGCAACGCCATCGACGCGACCATGGTCGAGGAGCTGCACGCCGTGTGCGGCCACCTCGAACGGCACCCCAAGGTCCTGATCCTCTCCGGCACCGAGGTGAACGGGAAGGGGGTCTTCGCCTCCGGCGCCGACATCGCCCAGCTGCGCGAGCGCCGCCGCGACGACGCCCTGGCCGGGATCAACTCGCGGATCTTCGACCGGATCCACAGGCTGCCCCTGCCCGTGATCGCCGCGATCGACGGCTACGCCCTGGGCGGCGGTGCGGAGCTCGCCTACGCCGCGGACTTCCGCATCGCCACCCCGCAGCTGAGGATCGGCCAGCCCGAGACGAACCTGGGGATCATCGCCGCCGCCGGCGGGCTGTGGCGGCTCAAGGAGCTGGTCGGCGAGCCGGTCGCCCTGGACATCCTGCTCGCCGGCCGGATCCTCGACGCGGACGAGGCCCTGGCCCTGCACCTCGTCACCGAGCTGCACGAGCCCGCGGAGCTCGTCGGCGCCGCGCACGCGCTCGCCGACCGGATCGGCGCCCAGGACCCCCTGGCGGTGCGCATCTCCAAGCGGGTCTTCGCGGCCCCGCCGTCCGCCCACCCGCACATCGACGAGCTGGCCCAGGCCGTGCTCTTCGAGTCGGAGGCGAAGTTCGACCGCATGCAGGCCTTCCTGGACCGCAAGAAGAACAAGAAGTAGGAGCACCCCGACCATGACCGAGAAGCACGCACTGGCCGTTCCCGCCGTCGTCGGCGTCCTGGGCGGGGGCCGCATGGGCGCGGGCATCGCCCACGCCTTCCTGCTCGCCGGGGCGGAGGTGACCGTGGTGGAGCGCGACGGGCAGGCCGCCGAGGCCGCCCGCGAGCGGATCGAGCGGGACCTCGCCAAGTCCCTGGAGCGCGGGAGCGTGGACGGCAACCTGGACGAGTGGTCCGAGAACCTCACCGTCTCCCTCGCCCACGCCGACCTCGCCCGCTGCGAGCTCGTCGTCGAGGCCGTTCCCGAGGTGTGGGACCTGAAGGTCTCCGCCCTGCAGGAGGTCGAGGGCCACCTGGGCCCGGCCGCGTGGCTGGCCACCAACACGTCCTCGCTGTCCGTGGACGGCCTGGCCGAGCAGCTGGCACGCCCCGAGCGGTTCTGCGGGCTGCACTTCTTCAACCCCGTGCCGGCCTCGAAGCTCGTGGAGGTCGTGAACTCGAAGCACACCGGCGAGGAGCTCAGGCGCCTCTCGGTGCAGTGGGTCGAGGGCCTCGGCAAGACCCCGGTGGTCGTCAACGACGCGCCCGGCTTCGCCTCGTCCCGGCTGGGCGTGGCGATCGCCCTCGAGGCGATCCGCATGGTCGAGGAGGGCGTGGCCTCGCCCGCCGACATCGACAACGCCATGGTGCTGGGCTACAAGTTCCCGGTCGGCCCCCTGGCCCTGACGGACATCGTGGGCCTGGACGTGCGCCTGGGCATCGCCGAGTACCTCGAGTCGCAGCTCGGCCCCCGCTTCGCTCCCCCGCAGCTGATGCGGGACATGGTGGCCCGGGGCGAGCTCGGCCGCAAGACCGGCAAGGGCTTCTTCGACTACGACCAGTAGCCCCCGCCCTCGCTCCCCCGCCCTGCTGCCGCCGAACTCACCGGTCCTGCCCGAGATCGCACGAACAATGCCGTCGTCTCGGGCGGAACCGGTGAGTTCGCGCGTTAGAGCGGGGCGCGGGCCGGACGCGCGCGTCGTCGGACGCGGGCCCTAGGGTGGGGGCATGCACGCACAGCTCGGGACACCCGCCTCGTGGGACGGCGCGCTCAACGCCCGGCGGCTCGCGGGCGACGTGTGGCGGATGGGCCGCTCCGAGCGGCTGAGCCCCGCGGGCTGGCGCGCCGCCGCGGCGGAGGGCGTGCGCACGGTGGTGGACCTGCGCAACGCGGACGAGCGGCGCCGCCGGCCCACGGACCCCGTGGACGACCCGGCCGCCCGCGCCGGCATCACCGTGCTGCACCGCCCCACCGAGGACCCCGCCCATCCGCAGTTCCCGCTCGTGGGCACGCCCTACCTCAACCACCCGCGCGGCTACCGCGACTACCTGCGGCTGTTCCCGGACTTCCTGGCCGAGGCGGCGCGGGCGGTGGCGGGCGCCGAGGGCGCCGTGGTGGTGCACTGCTCCGCCGGCCGCGACCGCACCGGGGTGCTCGCCCTGCTGCTCCTGGGGCTGGCCGGGGCGCCCCCGGAGCGCCTCCTCGCGGAGGACGAGGCCGCCGCGCGCGGGATCAACGAGTGGCACCGCGTCTCGCCCGTTCCCCACCCGGTGGAGCGCCACCACCCCGAGCACGAGCTCGCCGCGCTGCTGGCGGACCGCCGCGCGGCCCTCGAGGAGCTGCTGGCCGACTTCGACGCCGAGCGCTGGCTCGTGGACGCCGGGCTGGCGCCCGAGGAGCTGGCCGCCCTGCGCCGGCGGCTGCACCGCCCGGCCTGACCCGCCTGTCCTGATCCACCTGTCCTGATCCACCTGTCCTGGCCCGCCGCCGGCCCGGCCGGCGGCCCGGTCTAGCCCTCGGCCGGGTTCCCGGCCTGCTGCGGCCGGTCCTTGAGGAAGTTCGTGATCCGCACGGTGCACAGCCGGGCGCCGTCCTCGTGCTCGAGGACCACCTCGTGGCACGTGAGGGACCGGCCGAGCTGCAGGGCGGTGGCCGTGGCGGTCACGGTGCCCGTGCGGGAGGACCGGTGGTGGGTGGCGTTGACGTCGACCCCCACGGCGACCTTGCCCATCGTGGACGCGTGGATCACCGCGGCCCACGACCCCACGGCCTCCCCGAGGGCCACCATGGCGCCGCCGTGGAGCAGGCCCAGCGACTGGCGGTTGCCCTCGACGGGCATGGACGCGACCACGCGCTCCGCCGACTGCTCGAGGACGGTGACGCCCATCTTCTCGTCGAGCTCGCCCAGGACGATGCGCCAGGGCTCGTGGGTCTCGGTCGTGGTCATGGCACTCCTCGGGCGCTCGGCGACGTCACGGGACCACCGCGGGGCAGTGGTCCCGGGGTGTGACGTAGGTTATCGTGGTCATAATACCGAACGATCGGTCAGGATGCGGGTGGTGGACCGCCCGCACGCACCCGAGCGAAAGGACCACGCACCGTGGCAGCACAGACCCAGACCATCCTCCCCAGCTATCTGAGCGGCCGGTGGTGGACGCCGGAGAACCCGCAGAAGGTGACGGAGGTGGCCGACGCCTCGACCGGCGAGGTCGTGGCGCTCGTGTCCACGGACGGCATCGACATCGCCTCCGCCGTGGAGCACGGCCGGACCGTGGGCCAGCGCGCCCTCGGGGAGCTCACCATCCACGAGCGGGCGCTCAGGCTCAAGGAGCTCGCCCAGTACCTCACCGAGCACAAGCAGGAGCTCTACGACGTCTCCTACTCGACCGGGGCCACCCTGAAGGACCACTTCTTCGACGTGGACGGCGGCATCGGCACCCTCTTCACGTTCTCCTCCAAGGGCCGGAGGGAGCTGCCCAACGCCAACGTCATCGTGGACGGCGCGGTGGAGCAGCTCTCCAAGGACGGGTCCTTCCTGGGCGAGCACATCTACACCCGCATGCCCGGCGTCGCCGTGCAGATCAACGCGTTCAACTTCCCGGTGTGGGGCATGCTCGAGAAGTTCGCCCCCGCCTTCATCGCCGGCATGCCGACCCTGGTGAAGCCGGCCACGCCGACCGGCTACGTCACGGCCGCCTGCGTGCGCCTCATGCTCGACTCCGGCATCCTGCCCGAGGGCTCCCTCCAGCTGGTCTCCGGCTCCGCCCGGGACCTGCTCGACCACCTGGACTACCGCGACCACGTGGCCTTCACCGGCTCCGCCGGCACCGCGCAGTCGCTGCGCCACCACGACAACGTCATCAACGGCGGAGTGCGGTTCACCGCCGAGACGGACTCCCTCAACGCGGCGATCCTCGGCCCCGACGCCACCCCCGAGACCCCGGAGTTCGAGGCGTTCGTGAAGGCCGTCTTCGTCGAGATCACGTCCAAGGCCGGGCAGAAGTGCACCGCCATCCGGCGCGTGATCGTCCCGCAGGACCGTGTGGAGGACGTCGTGGCGGCCGTCGCCGAACGCGTGCAGCAGCGCGTGGTCATCGGCGACCCCCGCACCGAGGGCGTCACCATGGGCGCCCTGGCCTCCAAGGAGCAGCAGGGCGAGGTGCGCAGGGCCGTGGAGCGCCTGGTCGCCGCCGGCGGCACCGTCCGCCTGGGCGGCCCGGACGCCCCCGTGGGGGACGCCGACACCGAGGCCGGCGCGTTCTTCCCCGTCACGGTGCTGTCCTTCGACGACCCGGACACCCCGGAGGTGCACTTCGTCGAGGCCTTCGGCCCGGTGACCTCCGTGCTGGGCTACACCGACGTCGACGACGCCGTGCGGCTGGCCGCGCTCGGCGGCGGCTCGCTGGTGGCGACCGTGTGCACGAACGACGGCGCGACCGCCGCCCGGTTCACGGCGGGCATCGGCTCCCACCACGGGCGCGTGCACTTCCTTAACCGGCAGGACGCCCGGACCTCGACCGGCCACGGCTCCCCCATGCCGCACCTGGTCCACGGCGGCCCCGGCCGGGCCGGCGGCGGCGAGGAGCTGGGCGGCGTGCGCGGCGTCAAGCACTACATGCAGCGCACCGCCATCCAGGGACCCCCCGACATCCTCACGGCCGTGACCGGCGTGTGGCACCGGGGCGCCGCGGCGAGCACCGTGACCCGTGCGGCGGTCGAGGACGGCACCGGCGAGCACCCGTTCCGCAAGTCCCTGGAGACCCTGCGGATCGGCGACCAGTTCGCCTCCGAGCTGCGCACCGTGACCCTCGAGGACATCACCGAGTTCGCCGAGAAGACCGGCGACACCTTCTACGCGCACACCGACGAGGAGGCCGCCACGGCCAACCCGTTCTTCCCGCGCCGGGTGGCCCACGGCTACCTGCTCGTCTCCTGGGCGGCCGGGCTGTTCGTGGAGCCGGCTCCCGGGCCCGTCCTGGCGAACTACGGGCTGGAGCACCTGCGCTTCATCACGCCGGTGACGTACGACGACCACATCCGCGTGACCCTCACCGCCAAGCAGATCACCCCGCGGGTGACCGACGAGTACGGCGAGGTCTGCTGGGACGCGATCCTGCACAACCAGCACGACGAGATCGTCGCCACCTACGACGTGCTCACCCTGGTCGCGAAGACCTGGCCCACCGCCTGACCCCGGTCCGGCGGACCGGGCCCCCACCACGGCGGGCTCCGGTGCGCCGGGTCCCCACGGTGCACGCAGTCCCCCACGCCGCGCACGGCGTGGGGGACTGCGCCGTCACCGGGGGCTCGACGCTCGCCAGGAATGGGACCGGGAGACCGAGAAGACCTGTTCGCGGCGGTGCGCCCGGTGCTAGCCTGGCCTGCACGCTGCCCAGACCCTCGCGCGTGCCGGCGCCCCGCCGCGCAGGACCGCCGACGGACGCCACGGCCGGAGGAGACGCGATGCGCCGGATCTCGAGCCCCGCCCACCGGACCGCCGCGGTCACGCTGTCCCTCCTGCTCGGACTCACCGCGTGCGCGCCCTCCGCGGAGGACGGAGGGACGGGCGGAGCGGCGGACGGCCCGGGGACCGCGCCGGATCCGACCGGCACCGCGGCTTCCGCACCGGTGTCCCCGGACGGGACCCCCGGAACGACACCGGGCTCCGGCACGGCGTCCGTCCCGGACCCGGACGGGGAGAGCACCCCGCACGTGCAGGCGGTGGTGTCCTCGCACGGGACGGCCACCGCCGCGGGCACGGAGATCCTCGAGGCCGGGGGCACCGCCGCCGACGCCGCGGTCGCGGTCGCCGCCGTGCTGAGCGTGGTGGAGCCCTACTACTCGAGCGTGCTCGGCGGCGGCACCTGGGCGCTGTACTACGACGCGGAGAGCGACGACGTGACGAGCCTGAACGGGGTGGGACCGGTCGGCGGCGCCGCGACGCTCGCCGACTACCGCCCCCGCGCGGGCGATCCCGGCATGCACCAGGCCATCGTCCCCGGCGCCTGGGACGGGTGGATGCTCTGGCTCGACGAGTTCGGCGAGCTGGGGCTGGGCGAGATCCTCGCACCGGCGATCGAGGTGGCCCGGGAGGGGTACCCCGTGAGCTCGGGCATGACCTACTGGCTGACCCAGGACGAGGACGCCATCCGGCGCAGCCCCGTCATGGCGGAGCTCTATCTGCGCGACGGCCAGCTGGTGGGCACGGGCGACACCGTGGTCCAGCCGGACATGGCCGACACCCTCGAGGAGCTGGTGGCGGCGTTCGACGGCGCCGCCGACCGCGCCGCGGGGTTCCGGGCCGCGCGCGACCACTTCTACCGCGGCCCGATCGCGCAGGCCGTCGCCGACTTCTCCGAGCAGGAGGGCGGGTACCTCACGCCGGAGGACTTCGCCGGCTACGAGGCCGAGCTCGTCGAGCCGATCTCCATCGACTACGGCGACGACCTCACGGTGTACCAGAACCCGCCCAACAGCCAGGGGATCGCGATGCTCCAGGCCCTCGCCGTCCTGGACGAGGACGACTTCTCCGGCCGCTCCCCCGACGACCCCGACGTGGTGCACCGGCAGGTCGAGGCCGTCAAGCTCGCTTTCGCCGACCGGTACGCGCACGTGGGAGATCCCGAGCGCACCGACGTGCCCGTGGCGGAGCTGCTGTCGGACGAGTACGCCCGGGCGCAGCGGGCGCGCATCGACGACGAGCGGGCCGCGCGGTGGCCCCTCGACAGCGGGATCGACCGGCAGGCCTCCGACACCACCACGTTCCACCTCACCGACTCCTCGGGCAGCGCCGCCGCCGTGACCACGAGCCTCGGCGGCGGGTTCCTGGTGGTGGGTGACACGGGCATCCACATCAACGAGCGGATGAGCTTCCTCTCGCTCGACGAGGGCAACGTCAACGCGGTGGCGCCCGGGGCCACGGTGCGGCACACCTCGGCCCCCTTCATGGCCCTGCGCGACGGCCGGCCGTACCTGCTCGGCGGCAACACCGGGATCGACACGCAGCCCCAGGGGCAGCTGCAGCAGTTCATGAGCGTGGTCGACTTCGGCCTCACGCCCCAGGAGGCGGTGGCGCGCCCGCGGTTCGTGTCCACGGCCTTCCCCGCGTCCAACCACCCGCACGAGGCCGGCAACACCCTGCAGGTGGAGCCGGACCTCCCGGCCGCGACGGTCCAGGAGCTGCGCCGCCGGGGCCACGACGTCGCGGTGGGCCCGGGCATCTACGGCACGGCCAACATGCTCGCCGTGGAGGCCGGCGGGACGCAGGCCCGGCTGGGCGTGGAGCCCCGGAACGACACCGCGCGCGGAGCAGTGCTGCCCGCGCCGCCGGAGCGTTAGCGTCCGCCCCGGCCGGTCGCGGCCCGGACCGGCCGGCAACCGGGACCGGGGCGCCGGTCAGGGAGCCCGGAGCCCCGAGAAGGCGAGCGCCACCACGGAGTCCGCCAGGCCGTCGTCGGCCTTGTCCGGGTCCGGCCGGTACCAGTCGACGATCGAGTTGATCATGCCCAGGAGCAGCCGCGAGGCGGAGCGGCCGCTGAGGTCCCGGCGGAGATCCCCCTCCGCCTGGGCCTGCTCGATGAGCGAGCCCACCCGGCGGGTGACCGTGCGGCGGCGCTCGAGCGCCCGCGTCTCGACCTCCGAGTTCCCCCGCAGCCGCAGCAGCAGGGTCACGTACGGCATCTGCTCCACGAGCACGTGCACGGTCCCGCGGATGACCTGCTCGAGCCGCTCCACCGCCGGGGCCTCCGTCCGCTCGGCGGCGGCCAGGACCTCCTCGAGCGCGTCGAGGGCCCGGTCCAGGGCCTGCTCGAGGATCGCCTCCTTGGACTCCACGTGGTGGTAGATCGCGGACTTGGAGATCCCCAGGTGCCTGGAGAGCGTGCCCATCGACGTGGCGTCGTAGCCGTGGACGTTGAAGACGTCGACGCACACGCCGAGCAGCGTCTCGCGGTCGTAGCCCGGCCGGCCGCGGCGCGGTGCCGCGCCGTCGGGAGGAGCGGGCGCCGGTGCGTGCGTCATGGGGACCTCGATCTCGGTGGGGTGGGCGGACAACGATCTTATGACGCGACGGGCCCCCGAGCGGTCTCGGGGGCCGGTGACGGCACGGGTGGGCGCCGGTCGGTCAGGCGTCGGTGCGGTGGTCGTAGACGCGGCGCAGCTTGCCGGAGGACCGGGCGAGGGTCCCCGGCTCGGCGATCCGGATGGAGGCGGAGGAGCCGATCTTCGTCTTGATGGCGTGCAGGAGCTTCTGGCCGCCGGCCTCGGCGGCCTCGACGGTCACCTGCTCGCGCCGCTCGATGTTGATGGTCATCTGGTCCATCCGGTGCGGGCGGGTGATCTCGAGCGTGAAGTGCGGGCTCAGCTCCGGGACCTGGAGGGCGAGCTCCTCGATCTGGGACGGGAACAGGTTGACCCCGCGCAGGATGATCATGTCGTCGGAGCGGCCCGTGATCCGGCCCATCCGCCGGTGCCCGGGCCGGTCCGTGCCGGGCAGCAGGCGGGTCAGGTCGTGGGTGCGGTAGCGGACGATCGGCAGGGCCTCCTTGGTGAGCGCCGTGAACACGAGCTCGCCGGGCCGGCCGGTGTCCTGGACCTCGTCCGTGAACGGGTCGACGATCTCGGGCCGGAAGTGGTCCTCCCAGATGTGGGAGCCGTCCTTGGACGCGGCGGACTCCCCGGCCACGCCGGGGCCCATGACCTCGGAGAGCCCGTAGATGTCACAGGCGTCGACGTCGAAGGCGGTCTCGATCTCGCGGCGCATCTCCTCGGTCCAGGGCTCCGCCCCGAGCACCGCGGTGCGCAGGGACGACTCGCGCGGGTCCAGGCCGAGCTTCTTGAAGCCGTCGGCGATGGTCAGCAGGTAGGTGGGGGTCGAGAGGACGGCCTGGGGCTCGAAGTCCCGGATCATCTGGACCTGCTTCTCGGTCTGCCCGCCGGACATGGGGATCACGGCGCAGCCCAGGCGCTCGGCCCCGTAGTGGGCGCCGAGCCCGCCCGTGAACAGCCCGTAGCCGTAGGCGTTGTGCACCTTGTCCCCGGGGCGCACGCCGGAGAGCCGGAAGCAGCGGGCCACGAGGGCCGCCCAGGTGTCGATGTCGTTCTGGGTGTAGGCCACCACGGTGGGCTGCCCGGTGGTGCCGGAGGACGCGTGGATCCGCCGGACCTCGCTCATCGGCACCGCGAGGGACTTGAACGGGTACGCCTTCCGCAGGAACTCCTTGTCCGTGTACGGGAAGAGCCGGAGGTCCTCGAGCTCCTTGAAGTCACCGGGGTGCACGCCGTGGCCGTCGAAGAGCTCGGTGTAGGCGGGGACGTTCTCGTAGGCGTGGTGCAGGGTCCAGCGCAGCCGCTCGACCTGCAGGGACTCGATCCGGTCCCGGCTCATCGTCTCCTCGGGGTCCGGCTGCGAGCGGTCCGCGGGAGCGGGGGCGGGGGCGTAGGGGTTGGGGACGGAGCACTCGGTCATGTCAGACTTCCTCGGGCTGCGGGGCGGACGGCGGGGCGGACTGCAGGACGGGCAGCGCTGCGGGATCGCCGGCCGGGCGCTCGGCGGCCGCGGTCGCGCGGCGGGCGGGGTTCGGGATGGTGCGGCTGCGGCCGCGGAACTCGGCGATGAGCCGCCCGTCGGCGAGGACCTGGATGTCGTAGACGCCGCTGCGGCCCGCCTGGGCGCGCACGGTCCCCACGGCGGTGAGCTCCTGCCCCCGGTAGGCCGAGGCGAGGAAGTTGATGTCCACCCCCGCGGCCACCGTGATGGTGCTGCCGTCACCGGCCGGGTCGTTGCAGGCGAGGGCGAAGCAGGTGTCCGCGAAGGCGAAGACCATGCCGCCGTGGGCGATGCCGAACCCGTTGAGCATCTCCTCCCGCAGCGTCATGCGGATCTGGGCGCTGCCGTACTCGGCGCGGTCGACGGTGATGCCCATCCAGCGCGAGGTGTGGTCCCCCGCGAGGATCGGATGGCCCTGGGACATGTAACTCTCCTCACAGTTCACGACCGAATGTTCAGTAGACAATCCCACTCCGCGCCTCGTGTCAACCCGGAGGAGCGTGGCGGCGACTCCGGGGCGCCGCCTGTTGACGCCGCCCTCGAGGGCTTATATTCTGAACGAACGGTCAGTTAGTCGCGTGCGGCCCTCCCGCCCCGCGGCGCCATCTCGTCGGAAGAGGGACACCATGACTACGCAGAACACGGGACTCCACGCCGTGCCCGCCGCGGACGCGGCCGAGCAGGCCGAGCGGGACCGCGCGGGCGAGGAGCACTTCGACCGCATCATCGCCGAGGACTCCCGGATCGAGCCGCGCGACTGGATGCCCGCCGCCTACCGCAAGACGCTGGTCCGGCAGGTCTCGCAGCACGCCCACTCCGAGATCATCGGCATGCAGCCGGAGGGCAACTGGATCTCCCGGGCGCCGTCCCTCAAGCGCAAGGCCATCCTCATGGCCAAGGTGCAGGACGAGGCCGGCCACGGGCTGTACCTCTACTCCGCCGCCGAGACCCTGGGCACCCCCCGCTCCGAGCTCAACCAGCAGCTGCTGGACGGGCGGGCGAAGTACTCCTCGATCTTCAACTACCCCGCGCGCACCTGGGCGGACATGGGCGCCATCGGCTGGCTCGTGGACGGCGCGGCGATCGCCAACCAGGTCCCGCTGTGCCGGGCCTCCTACGGCCCCTACGGCCGGGCCATGGTCCGCATCTGCAAGGAGGAGTCCTTCCACCAGCGCCAGGGCTGGGAGATCCTCTACGAGCTCTCCCACGGCACGCCCGCCCAGAAGCAGATGGCCCAGGACGCGGTGAACCGCTTCTACGGCCCGTCCCTGCAGATGTTCGGCCCCCCGGACGACGACTCGCCCAACTCGAAGCAGTCCATGGCGTGGAACATCAAGCGTTTCTCCAACGACGAGCTGCGCCAGCGCTTCGTGGACATGATCGTGGAGCAGGCCGCGGCCCTGGACCTGACGCTGCCGGACCCGGACCTGAAGTGGAACGAGGAGCGCGGCCACTACGACTACGGACCGCTGGACTGGGACGAGTTCAAGGCCGTCGTCGGCGGCCGGGGCCCGTGCAACCTCCAGCGCATGCAGCGCCGCCGCACCGCGCACGAGGACGGCGCCTGGGTCCGCGAGGCCGCCGCCGCCTACGCCCGCAAGACCGCCGCGGAGCGTGCCTCCGCCGAACTCATCGGAGCCTGAGCATGAGCGAGAACACCGTGAGCCCGATCGGCGCGCCCTCGGACGAGTGGCCCCTGTGGGAGGTGTTCGTGCGGTCCTCGCGCGGGCTCTCCCACGTCCACGCCGGTTCCCTGCACGCCCCGGACGCCACGATGGCCGTGCGCAACGCCCGGGACCTGTACACCCGCCGCAACGAGGGGACCTCCGTGTGGGTCGTGCCCTCCGCGGCCATCACCGCCTCGGACCCCGACTCCAAGGGCGGGTTCTTCGAGTCCGCCCAGGGCAAGAGCTACCGCCACGCCACGTACTACACCAAGAGCGAAGGGGTGAAGCACCTGTGAGCTTCGCATCCCACGAGTCCGCGACCCGGCAGAGCGCCGGCGAGGCGATCACCGCGGAGGACATCCGGGCCGGCGGGGCGAAGGCCCCCGAGGACGTCGCCCGCTACGCCCTGTACCTGGGCGACGACGCGCTGATGCTCGCCCAGCGCCTCGGCTGGTGGATCGCCCGGGCCCCGGAGCTCGAGGAGGACATCGCGCTGGCGAACATCGCCCTGGACCTGCTCGGGCACGCCCGCTTCTTCCTCACCTACGCGGGCAGCGCGTGGGGGAAGACCGAGGACGACCTCGCCTACTTCCGCGACGAGGAGGAGTTCCGCTCCTGCCGCCTCGTGGAGCAGGAGAACGGCGACTTCGGCCAGACCATCGCCCGGCAGCTGATCTTCTCCTACTACCAGTACGAGCTCTACCGCCGCCTGGTCCGCTCCGGCGACCCGACGCTCGCGGCCATCGCGGACAAGGCGCTCAAGGAGGTCGAGTACCACCAGGACCACGCGAGCCAGTGGATCCTGCGCCTGGGCCTCGGCACGGAGGAGTCCAAGCGCCGCGTCCAGGCCGGTCTGACCTACATGTGGCCCTACGTGGACGAGCTCTTCCACGACGACGGGCTCGTCGAGTCCCTCGGGGACGTCGCCGTGCTCCCGTCCTCCCTGCGCGCCGACTTCGACCGCCGGATCACCGCGATGCTGGACGAGGCGGGGCTGTCCGTCCCCGAGGTCCTGGGCGCCTGGGGCGGCGACCGCTCGGGGCAGTTCAGCGAGCAGCGCGGCCACATCCTCGCCGAGATGCAGGTGCTGGCCCGCCAGCACCCCGGCGCCACCTGGTGAGGAGGCGGTGACGATGACCGAGCACGAGCAGGCGGGCGCCACGCGGGTGACCGGCCGCGAGCTGCGTCCCCGCGACGAGGCCGCCGGCCGCGTCTGGGACGTCGCCGCCACGGTGAACGACCCGGAGGTCCCCGTGCTGTCCATCGCCGACCTCGGCATCCTGCGGGACGCCCGGGTCGAGGACGGGTGCGCCGTCGTGGTCATCACCCCGACCTACTCTGGGTGCCCCGCGATGGAGACCATCACCACGGACGTCACCCGGGCGCTCAACGCCGAGGGCTACCCCGACGTGCGGGTCGACCTCGTGCTGCAGCCGGCGTGGACCACGGACTGGATGAGCGAGGACGGCAAGCGCAAGCTCGACGAGTACGGCATCGCCCCGCCCACCGGCCGGGCCGCCGCCGGCCCCGTCCGGCTGGGACTCACGGTCAAGTGCCCGCGCTGCCACTCCCTGAACACCCGCGAGCTGACCCGCTTCGGGTCCACCGCCTGCAAGGCGCTCCACGTCTGCAACGAGTGCCTGGAACCCTTCGACTACTTCAAGGTGCACTGATGACCGAGATCACCGCCCCGGCCCGGCGCCGGGCCACGTTCAACACCCTCGAGGTCTCCCAGGTCCGCAAGCTCACCGCGGACTCCGTCGAGGTCGCCTTCGCGGTGCCCCCGGAGCTCGTGGACGACTACGACTACCTGCCCGGCCAGTACGTGGCGCTGCGCGCCCGGATCGACGGGCAGGAGGTCCGCCGCTCCTACTCGATCTGCGCGGAGCCGCGGCCGGGCGAGATCCGGGTGGCGATCAAGCAGGACATCGGCGGGGTCTTCTCCACCTGGGCCAACAGCTCCCTGAAGGCCGGCGACACGCTCGACGTCATGAACCCCCAGGGCGCGTTCATCTCCAAGCTCGGGCTCACGAGCATGAACGACCCCGAGCGGCTCGCCGCCGAGGAGGTCGCGAAGAACGCGTCCGTGCACCTCGTGGCCTTCGCCGCGGGCTCCGGGATCACCCCGATCATGGCGATCGCCAAGGCCGTGCTGCGCGCCTCGGAGTCCTCCACGTTCGACCTCGTCTACGCCAACCGCTCCGCCATGGAGGTGATGTTCGCCGAGGAGCTCGGGGACCTCAAGGACAAGTACCCGTCCCGCCTGGCGGTCCACCACGTGCTCTCCCGCGAGCAGCGGATCAGCCCGCTGATGTCCGGGCGGATCGACGCGGACAAGCTCCAGGACATCCTGGACGAGGTGCTCCAGGTGGAGCGGACGGACGAGTGGTTCCTGTGCGGGCCGTTCGAGCTGGTCCAGCTGTGCCGGGACACCCTCGCGGAGCGCGGCGTGCCGGAGGAGAAGATCCGCTTCGAGCTGTTCAGCACCGGCCGTCCCGAGACCCCCCAGGGGCAGCAGGGACGGGTCGTCCCGGCCGACCCCTCGGGCGAGAAGTACGACGTCACCTTCACGCTGGACGGGCTCTCCTCCTCGATCGAGTCCCCCAAGAACGCCCAGGAGACCGTCCTCAACGCGGCCCTGCGCGTGCGCCCGGACGTCCCGTTCGCGTGCGCCGGCGGGGTGTGCGGCACGTGCCGCGCGAAGGTCGTCTCCGGGGAGTTCGTGATGGAGGAGAACTACGCCCTCGAGAAGGACGAGATCGAGAAGGGCTACGTGCTCACCTGCCAGACCCGGCCCACCTCCGAGCAGCTCGTCGTCGACTTCGACGCCTGAACCGCGGCGCCCCCGGGGCCCGGCACCTGCCCGG
>NZ_JBHVDI010000053.1:0-20461 GCF_042802875.1 Kocuria sp. NPDC057446
GGGCGCCCCCCCCGGGCTGGGGGGGGCCCCCCCCCACGTTCCGGTCGGATCCGCCGGCAGCGGTGCTCAGCGCCGGGCGATCTTGCCCGCCAGGGTCCTCGCGCGGGCGGACAGTCCCCACTGCGCCACGCGCACCACGGCCTCCCGGGTCACGTCCGGGCTCATCTTGGACTCCCCCTCGGCGCGCTCCACGAAGGTGATGGGCACCTCCACGACGCTCAGGCCGGCTCGCTCGGTGCGCCAGCCGAGGTCGATCTGGAAGCAGTAGCCCTTGGAGTCGACGGAGTCCAGCCCGATCCGCTCGAGCGTCTCCCGGCGGAAGGCGCGGTAGCCGGCGGTGATGTCGTGGATGCGTGAGCCCAGCAGCGTCCGGGCGTAGAGGTTGCCGCCCCGGGAGAGGAGCCGGCGCTGCAGGGGCCAGTTCACGGTGCGCCCACCGGGGACGTAGCGGGAGCCGATGGCGAGGTCGGCACCGCGCTCCACGGCGTCGAGCAGCAGCGGGAGCTGCTCGGGCTGGTGGGAGCAGTCGGCGTCCATCTCCACCAGGACGTCGTAGTCCCGGGCCAGGCCCCAGCGGAACCCGGCGATGTAGGCGGCCCCGAGACCCTCCTTGCTGGTGCGGTGCAGGACGTGGATGCTGCCGTCCGCGGCCGCCATCTCGTCGGCGAGGCGTCCCGTGCCGTCGGGGCTGTTGTCGTCCACCACCAGCACGTGCCCGTCCGGGACGGCGCGGCGCAGCCGGTCCATCACGGTCGGCAACGACTCGCGTTCGTTGTAGGTGGGGATGACGATCAGTACGCGCACCGGGTGGTCCTTTCGAGGTCTTCCTGCCGCACCACAGGGCAGGCTCCCTCGCCTTCGGACCAGTCCGGCCCTGAGGGGATGCCGGCCTGTTTTCTAAGGACGAGCGAGCCCACCCGGCAGCAGTTGCCCAGCTTATCCTGCCCCGTGCCAGCGACCAAGATCGTCCCCGCGCGTCCTGGCGCGTCCCTGCCGGAGGCGCTGCTGCTCAGAAGTTATCGGAGCGGTACAGCTCCACGCCGTCGAGCACGGTCCGCCGGCACACCGGCAGGGACGCGCCGTCGAGCGCGGGCAGCAACGGGGTGCGGGCGCGCGGGTCCGTGCTCCAGGCGGAGCCGGTCCCCTCGGCCTGCTGCACCATGAGCGCCTCCACGTCCCAGACGGCGAAGGTCGCCGGGGTGCCGGGCGCGAGCTGGCCCTGCATGGGGTCGGGGTGCCGGGCGGCCCGCCAGGCGCCGCGGGTGGAGGCGAGGAACGCCGCCCGGGCGGAGATCCGCTGGTCCGGGTCGTGGTGCCGGAGGCAGGCGCGCACGGTCTCCCACGGGGACAGCGGCACCACGGGGGCGTCGCTGCCGAGCGCCACGGGCACCCCGGCGCGGTAGAAGGAGGCCAACGGGTTCATCCCCGCCGCCCGTTCCGCGCCGAGCCGCTGCTCGTAGAGCCCGCCCGGGCCGCCCCAGGCGGCGTCGAAGCCCGGCTGCACGGAGACGGTCACGGCGTGGCGGGCCAGCCGCTCGATGCCCTCGGGGTCGATCATCTCGGCGTGCTCGAGACGGTGGCCGGCGCTGTGCAGGGCCCGTTCCCCCACGAGCGCCTCGGCGCGGTCGAGACCGTCGAGGACGATGTCCATCCCGGCGTCCCCGATCACGTGGAAGCCGCCCTGCAGGCCCGCTTCCGTGGTCGCGGCGAGGTGGGCGGCCACCGCCGCGGCGTCGAGGTAGCGGTCCCCCGTCTGGCCCGGGGCGTCGGCGTAGGGGGCGCGCAGGGCGGCGGTGCGGGAGCCGAGGGCGCCGTCGACGCACAGGTCCCCGGCGAGGCCCACGATCGACTCGCGCCGGGCCACGGCCCGTCCGAGCAGGTCGGCCAGGGCGGTGTCGAAGCGCTCGGCCACGCCCCGCGCCTCCTGTGCCGTGGCCGCGAGCTCGCCCCGGTAGGGCAGCACCCGAGGGGTCGGGCCCTCGGCGCCGATCCCGTGGTTGGCGAGGGCCGTGAGCCGGACCAGGTCCTCGAAGGGGGCGACCTGCTCGGCGTTGGCCTCGGCCAGGGCCACGTAGCCCTGGGACGCGGCGTGCCGCAGGGCCAGCCGGTGCAGGCCCGCGCGGCGTCCGGCGTCGAAGTCGAGGGCGGCCGCGCGCACGCGGTCGTGGGCCAGGTTCTCCACGCGGCCGTCGCCGAGCCACCCCTCGACGCCGGCGAGTCCGAGCCGCCGGGCCAGGGCCGAGGAGACCACCCCGGAGTGGACGTCGATCCTCGTCAGGTAGACCTCGCGCCCCCCGGCGGCCCGGTCGAGCTCCTCCGCCGTCGGCGCCCGCCGTTCCGGCCACACCGACTCGTCCCAGCCGGAGCCGAGGACCGGGCCCGTGCCCGTGCGGGCGGCGCCGGCGACGGCGTCGAGCACCTCGTGCAGGGAGCCGGCCGCGGTGAGGTCGAGGGTGGACAGCGCCAGGGCGGTTTCCGTGACGTGCACGTGGGAGTCCACGAACCCGGGGGCCAGCAGCCGCCCGTCGAGGTCGACCACCTCCATGGAGGAGTCCTGCAGGGACTGCGCCGCCTCCTCGGAGCCCACCCAGGCCACGCGGGCGCCGTCGACCAGCAGGGCCGTGGCGAACGGGTCGGCGGGGCTGTAGACGGAGCCGTTGCGGTAGAGGACGGGGCGGGCGGGGACGGTGGTGCTCACGGGTCTCCTGTTCGGGGCGGCGGGGCGGGGTTGTCGGGCGGGTCGGCGGTGCGGAACGGCTGGACGGGGGCGGAGCGGGAGGACCGGGTGGTCGTGCCCGGCGGACGGGGCAGAGCGCCGGATCGGTGCGCCCGGACGGTGCGGGCGCGCGGGAGGGCGCCCGCTCAGTCCTCGAACGCGGAGTGGGCCACGACGCCGCGGCGGACCAGGGCGATCGCACGCTGGCACTGAGCGCGCGTGCCGGCGTCGAGCAGGTCGATCTTGGCGAGCTGGTCCAGCATGTCGATCACCTGCTTGGCCCAGCGCACGAAGTCGCCGGCGGCAAGCTCCGTGCCGGACAGGGCCGTGCTCAGGGTGGCGCCGCGGGCCCAGAGGTACATGGCCTCCACGAGGCCGAACTCCGGCTCCGCGGTGGCGGGGAGGTGGTGCTCCTGCTCGCGGTCGGTGAGCCGGGACCAGTTGCGGACCACGGTCTGGGCGGCCCGGTCCATGGCCGCGGACGGCAGGACGGGCTGCACGCCCTGCTCCTCGCGCTTGGCCTGGTAGACGAGCAGGGTCACGACCCCCGCGGTGGCGGCCGGGTCGAGGTCGTCGAGGAAGCCGTCGCGCAGGCTCAGGGCCAGGAGCAGGTCCCGGTCCCCGTAGATCCGCCGCAGCTGCTCCCCGGCCCGGGTGGGCCGGACCTCCCCGTCCGGAAGGGTCTCGAGGTAGCCGAAGGAGTCCAGCACCTCGGAGACGCGGTCGAAGGTCTTCGCGATGGTGTTGGTGCGGCTCTCGATCTGGCGCAGCAGCCCGTCGGTGTCCCGGCGCAGCGTCCACCAGCGCTCCGCCCAGCGGGCGTGGCCCTCGCGGTCCGAGCAGCCGTGGCAGGGGTGGCCGCGCAGGGCCTTGCGGACCTCGGTGATGCGCCGCTCGGCGGCGCTGGTGCCGCGGTCGAACTGGATGGCGTGCCCGCGCCGGCCGCCGCGCGGGGGACGGTGCTCGTGCAGGGCGTTGCGCACGGAGGAGGCGAGGTCGCGCCGCTCCTTGGGCGTGCGGCCCGTGAACTGCTTGGGGATCCGGATCCGCGAGACCGGCTCGAGGGGCCCGTCCAGGTCCTGGGCCCCCACCCGGCGCAGCTGGTGGTCCAGGGTGAGGATCGAGGGGCGGGGGTCCTCGCGGTTGGGGTCCGTGGACAGGATCACGGCGTAGCCGGCGTTGCGTCCGCGGGGGATCTCCACGACGTCCCCGGGCAGCAGGTCGTGCAGTGACGCGACGGCGTCCGAGCGACGCCGCCGGGAGCCGGCCTTCTCCTCGGCGCGCTCCAGGTCCTTGAGCTCGCGGCGCAGGGCGGCGTACTCGGAGAAGTCCCCGAGATGGCAGGTCATGGCCTCCTCGTAGCCCTTGAGGGACTCCTCCTGGGAGCGGACGCGGCGGGCCAGGCCCACCACGGAGCGGTCGGCCTGGAACTGGGCGAAGGAGGACTCGAGGATCTTCCGGGAGCGGTGGGCGCCGAACTGGGCCACCAGGTTCACGGACATGTTGTAGGTGGGCCGGAAGCTCGAGTTCAGCGGGTAGGTGCGCTTGGAGGCGAGACCGGCGACGGCGTGCGGGTCCATCCCGGGCTGCCACAGCACCACGGCGTGGCCCTCGACGTCGATCCCCCGGCGCCCGGCGCGACCGGTGAGCTGGGTGTACTCCCCCGGCGTGATGTCCACCCGGGACTCGCCGTTGAACTTGTCGAGCTTCTCGAGCACCACGGAGCGGGCGGGCATGTTGATGCCCAGCGCCAGCGTCTCCGTGGCGAAGACGGCCTTGACGAGCCCGTCGGCGAACAGCTGCTCCACGAGCTCCTTGAACGCGGGCAGCATCCCGGCGTGGTGGGCGGCCACGCCGCGCAGCAGGCCGTCGCGCCACTCGTAGAAGCCGAGGACGTTGAGGTCCGCCGCCTCGAGCGAGGCCGCGGTCTCGGCCACCCGCGCGCGGATGGTCTGCTGCTCCTTCTCGCCGGTCAGCCGGATGTCCGCGGTGACGCACTGCTGCACGGCGGCGTCGCACCCGGCGCGGGAGAAGATGAACGTGATGACCGGCAGCAGTCCCTCGGCGTCCAGCCGGCGGATCAGCTGCGGACGGGACACCCGGCGAGTCTCGGGGCTCGGGCGGAAGCCCTCGCCGCCGGTGCGGCGGGAGAACCGGTCGCGGGAGCGTCCTCCCGGGCCGCGTCCGCCCCGTCGGCCCCCGCGCGGGTGCTCGGCGCGCGCGAGCTGGAGCAGCTCGGGGTTGACCTCCGGCTCGTCGCTGCCGGGCCCCTCGAGCCGCTCGGCGGCCTCCTCGACCGTGGTGTCGTCCAGGAACAGGTCGAGCAGCCGGCCGCCCACCTGGACGTGCTGCCACAGCGGGACGGGCCGGTGCTCGGAGACGACCACGTCGGTGTCGCCGCGCACCGTGTCCAGCCAGGCGCCGAACTCCTCGGCGTTGGAGACGGTCGCGGACAGGGAGACCAGCTGGACGCTGTCCGGCAGGTGGATGATGACCTCCTCCCACACGGCGCCGCGGAAGCGGTCGGCGAGGTAGTGCACCTCGTCCATGATCACGAAGCCCAGGTTCCGCAGGGTCGGCGAGTCCGCGTACAGCATGTTCCGCAGCACCTCGGTGGTCATCACCACCACGTCCGCCTCGGAGTTCACGGAGGTGTCCCCGGTGAGCAGGCCGACCCGCTCGGCGCCGAAGGCGCGGGAGAACTCGTGGAACTTCTGGTTGCTCAGCGCCTTGATGGGCGTCGTGTAGAAGGCCTTCTGCCCGCGGGCCAGGGCCAGGTGGACGGCGAACTCCCCCACCACGGTCTTGCCGGCGCCCGTCGGCGCGGCCACGAGCACCCCGCGGCCCTCCTCGAGGGCCTGGCAGGCGGTCGCCTGGAAGTCGTCCATCTCGAACTCGAGCCGGTGCTGGAACACGGCGAGCTCGGTCCTCGCGTGGGCGGCCCGCTGCTTGGCGGCCAGGTATCGGTCGGCGTAGGAGGACATGCGACCACCCTACTGCTCGGCCCGGACGGCGGCGGGCCCGTTCGCGCCGGGCCGAGCGGGTCGGGTCAGGCCCGGGACCCGCCCTCGGGGTGGTGGCCGAGACGGCCGAGCTCGTCGGCGGGGGTCGCGACGTCGGCGGCGTCCCCGGTGCCCGCCGCGAGCCGGGCCTCCTTCCGGGCCCGCCGGCGGTCGAGGAGCAGGCACAGGCCCACCGCCACGAAGAAGAGCGTGAGCAGCGGCACGGCGAGGTAGAACATGGTCATGGGGTCCGGCCCGGGGGCGGCCATCGCGGAGACGACCATCACGAGGACCACCACGATCCGCCAGCTCTTGAGCACCGTGCGCCCGGAGAGCACGCCCAGCATGTTGAGGCCCACGAGGAACACGGGCAGCACGAAGGCCACGCCGAAGGTCAGGATCAGCTGGAGGAAGAACCGCAGGTACACGTCCGCCGAGATGAAGTTGGTCCCGCCGGCGGGGGTGAACGCGGTGAGGGCGTAGACGGCGGTGGGCAGCGTGAGCACGGCGACCGCGATCCCGCCCAGGAACAGGGGCACGGCCGCGGCCAGGAAGCCCACCGCGTAGCGCCGTTCGGTCCGGTGCAGGGCCGGCGTCACGAACGCCCACAGCTGGTAGAGCCACACCGGGCTCGCCAGGACCAGGCCGAGCACCAGGGAGACCTCCACCATGATGTTGAAGGACGAGCCCACGGCGGAGTAGTTGATGGAGGCCTCGCTGCCCTCCGCGGCGGCCAGCCGCTGGAGGGGCTCGGTGATGTAGGCCATGAACGGGATGTAGAGGAAGAAGCCGCCGACCATGCCCACCACGGTGGCCAGGGCGGACTTGATCAGCCGGTTGCGCAGCTCCCGCAGGTGCTCGGCCAGGGCCATCTGCGCCTGCGGATTGGCCTTGCGCGCGGTCCGGCGCTTCTGGGGGCGGCGGGGGGACTGCGACGACATGGGGACCTTCGGGACGGGGCGCCTGCGCGGTGCACGGGGGCCGGTCGGGCGGTCCGGTCCCCGGCCGGGGACGCGGTCCGCCCGGCGCGCCGGGGCGCCTGAGGATGCCGGGAGCGGGGCGGGAGGTCAGGCCTGGGGGCGGCCGGGGCGCTGCTCGGGGTCGCCGGGGGCGTCCGGACCGGGGGCGGTGGGGGTGCCGGTCGCGCCGGGAGCCCGGTTCTGGGCCGCGTCCCGTCCGGGCGGCACGGCCCGGCCGTCGATGACCACGTCCGAGCCGTCGGGCTGGTCGTCCTTCTTCATCTCCTTCACCTCGGACTTGAAGATGCGCAGCGACTGGCCGAGGCTGCGGGCCATGCCCGGGAGCTTGGGCGCGCCGAACAGCAGCAGGATCACCAGCAGGATGATGAGGATCATGAAGGGGCTGTCGAAGAGCCTACCCATGGAGGATTCCTTTCCGTTCAGCCCGGCGGATGTCACTGATCCGCTGCGGCTGGCCCATCCGGTCCTTGCGCTCGATGCGGCGTCTCAGACGGGCGGTTTCTCGTTGGTCACGACCGATCCGGTAGTCGGTCACGGCTTGCCCCACCGGTGTGAACAGGGCCGGGTCAGGGGCGGCCCGGACGGGCCGCTGCACCCCGGCGGCCGCGTCCTCCCAGCGCTGGGAGAACTCCCCGGCCACCGACTCGGCGTCCCGGAGCAGGACGAAGAAGGTCTTCACCAGCCGCCACAGCATCAGACCGAGGAACGCCGCGCCGAGCAGGACGAGGACCGTCCACAGCAGGACCCAGGACCACCAGAGCATGCTCTCCAGTATAGGCGGGCGGATCACGCCGGTCCGGACGACCCGTAGGGACCGAGCGCTGAGTTCACCCAGAGTTCCACCTGCGCCACGACGTCGTCCGGGCCGATCACGGCGAGCTGGCCGCCGTAGCGGGTGACGAGCGCGCACACGGCCTCGGCCGTCTGGAAGCCGATGAGCGCGGCCTCGTGGTCGGCGGCGGGCCCGGTGCGCGCCCCGCCGGGCGGACGGACCACGGCGGTGCGGGTGGCGTGGTACTGGTCGGCGATCCACCGGCTGCGCCGGTCGGTGACCAGCACGACCTCCACGGTGTCCGGGGTGCCGGGGGCGGGCGGGGCGGCCGCGGCGGCCTCCTGGGCGGCGGGGCGCTCCCCCGCCGGGCCGGCGTCCTCGACGGCGGAGATCCGGTCGAGCCGGAAGTTGCGCATCCCCTCGGCGCCGAGGCACCAGGCGCGCACGTACCAGTGGGTGTTGGAGGAGAAGACCTGGACCGGGTCGACGACCCGCTCCGTGAGCTCGTCGCGGGACGGGACCACGTATCGGATCCGGATCCGGCGGCGCTGCTCCACGGCCCGGCGCACCGAGGACATGACGTCGGTCAGGGCCGGGGCGGGGGTGTCCGTGATGGGCCGGGCGCCGACCGCGTTGGCGAGCACCCCGGCGTCCCCGGCGGCGCCGGCGACCTTCGCGATCGTGGAGGCCACGGCCTCGGAGTCCCCGCCGGGCACGGTGCGCAGCGTCTGCAGCCCCACGAGCAGCGCGGAGGCCTCCGGCTGCGTGAGCCGCACGGGGTCGGAGAGCTCGTCCGCGTTGGAGAGGTACACGTGGCCGTCGTCCCAGGACGCGTCGATCAGCTGGTCCGGCATGTGCCCGGGCTTGCCGCACACGAAGAGGGTGTTGAGGTCGGCGATCAGCTCCTGGTCCGTGATCCCGAACCGGCGGGCCGTCTCCTCGAGCTCGGCGCCCTGGTGGGCGTAGACCCAGCGCACGATCTCGAGCAGCCGCGAGAGGTGGTCCGCGGTGGAGAGCTTGGTGCGCGTGCCCTTGCGGGACCGCAGGCTCCAGTCGACCTGCACCCCGCGGAACCGCGCCACGGCGGACGCGGCGCTCTCCAGCCGGCGCACCACGGCGGCCCGCACCTCGGCCTGCATCGTGGGGGCGGTGCCGTCGCCGTCCCGGGGCACGACGACGCCGGGGCCGGCGGCGGCGATCTCCTCGGCGAGGATCTCGGTCTCCGCGAAGGGGATGTGCAGCCGGTCCCACCGCTGCACGCCGTCCCCGGTGCCCACGCCCGGCTCCTGCCGGGCGGCCATGCGGCGCAGCATGTGCGCGTGGCCGGGCCGGGCGAGCACCTCCACGGTGCGCGCCGGGGCGTGGGAGACCATCTGGGACAGCGACTCGTTCATCGAGAAGCCCTCGGGCGGGTCGAACTCCTTGCGGGTCACGGTGACGTCGGACATGATCCGCGACAGCCGGAACGTGCGGGAGTCCCTGCGGTCGAGGTCCCAGCCGACCACGTACCAGTTGCCGTAGCGCGAGCCGATCCCCCACGGCCTCAGCCGCCGGGTGGTGAGCTGGTCGGTGCTGCGGGCCAGGTAGTCGAAGCGCACCTCGCGGTGGCGCACCACGGCCGAGAGCAGCGGCTCGAAGGACGGCTCGTGGGCCGTGAGCGTGGGCTGCAGCAGCGGCGGGGCGTCGTCCTCGGGCAGGCCCCCGATGGCGGGCTCGAGCTTGCGCAGGGCCCGGTGGGCGAGCTCCCCCAGGGAGGCGTCCGTCCAGGCGTTGGCCGCCAGCGCGAGCACCGCGGACTCCTCCGCCGTGAACTGCAGCGGCGGCAATGTGAAGGACCCGCGCGGGATCCGGTAGCGGTGCCCGTGCGTGTCGTCGGGGAAGAGCGGGTCCTCGGAGACCTCCTCGATGGGGTAGCCGAGATCGCGCAGCTCCGCCTTGTCGCGCTCGAACATGCGCTCGAACGCCTCGTCGGACGCGGACTCCGCGTACGACGGAACGGCCTCCCGGAGCTCGGCGCGGGTGTAGCCGCGTTCGCGGGAGACCAGGGCGATGAGCAGGTTGAGGAGCCGCTCCGTCGATCGGGCTGCCATCCGGTGGGTCCTCAGCGCACGTCCAGGAGGTCCACCACGAAGATCAGGGCCTCGTCCGGGCCGATGACCCCGCCGGCGCCCCTGGAGCCGTAGGCCTGGTCCGCGGGGATCTCCAGCCGGCGGCGGCCGCCGACCTTCATGCCCAGCAGGCCCTTGTCCCAGCCCTCGATGACCTGGCCGATGCCCACGGTGAAGTCGAGGGGCTGGCCGCGGTTCCAGGAGGCGTCGAACTCCTCGCCGGCGGAGAACGTCACGCCCACGTAGTGGCAGGAGATCTGCTTGCCCGGGGTGGCCTCGGCGCCGGTGCCCTCCACGAGGTCCGTGCTGACGAGCTCGGTCGGGGCGTCCCCCTCGGGGAAGTCGATCTCGGGCTTGCTGCGGTCGAGCTTGCGCTCTCCGAAGGACATGGGTGCTCCTGTTCGTCGGGTCGTCGACGGGTGGCCGTCGGGAAGTCCGGGGCCGTGGGGCCCACCGGGCCACCATAGCCGACCGGGGGCTACTCCCCGGTCGCGGAGGGCGACGGCGAGGCGGAGGGCTGGTCCTCGGCGGGCGCCTCGGGGGTGTCCACGGCCGCCAGGATGTCGACGACGAAGAGCAGGTTCCCGGCCGGGTAGTCGGAGTCCTTCCCCAGGTCCTCCTCGGTGCCGTAGGCCTGGCCGACGGGCACGGAGAGGATCACCCGGGAGCCTTCCTTCTTGCCCGCGAGGCCCTTCTGCCAGCCCTCGATGACGTTGTCGAGCGGGAACGACGCCGGGGCGCCGTTCTCGTAGGAGGAGTCGAAGGTCTCGCCGTCGGACCACTTCACGCCCACGTAGTTCGCGATGACGGTGTCGCCCTCGGCGACCTCCTCGCCGTCGCCCTCGATGAGGTACTCGGAGACGAGCTTCTTCGGGGCCCGGCCCTCGGGCTCCGCCACGGCCGGCACGCCCTCGTCGTTCTCGGTGACCTCCGGCAGTCCCCGGGGGCTGTCCTGCATGTCGCCCTCGATCTCGGTGGGGATCTTCCGGACGACCTCGTAGACCTCCACGGAGGTCGACTCGTCGCCGGCGGCCCCGGAGGTCTCCGGGGAGGAGTACGCGATGATGGCCCCCTCCTTCGCGCCCACGAGGGCGTCGTACATCTCCGGGATCGACTCCTGGAGGCCCTGCTCGAGCTGGAGCACCTGACCGGCGCCGCGGGAGTACGTCTCGCCGATGGACGTGCCGTCGGAGCCCTTGTACAGGGCCGCCTGCAGGAGGATGGTGTCGCCCTCGGCGAGCTCCTCCCCGTCGCCCTCGCGCAGCTCCTTCGCGCCGGCCTCCTCAACGTTGAGCGGGGTCTCGAACGTGACCGACGGGGCCGTGCCCGGCTCGGGGTCGCTGTTGAGCTCCACGGAGTCGACGCCGGGCCCGGAGCAGCCCGCGAGGACGAGCGCCAGGGTCAGGGCGGCACCGGAGGTGGTCAGGGTCTTTCGCACGGGTGTCTTCCTCAGGGGTCGGGCCGGGTGGGGGCGGTGGGGTCGGACGGCTCGGGCCGGGACGGCGGCCAGCATAGTGCAGGGCGCTGGGCGTTGACTGGACGGGGCGCCCGGCGCTTTTCAGACCACGGGCGCGTCGCCGTGGGCCCGCCCGTCGGCCGCGGGCTCGCCGAGGGCGGCGACCAGGGCGTCGGCCTCGGGGTCCTGCACGGCGAAGGGGTCCTTGCACAGCACCGTGCGCTGGCCCCGGTCGTTGACCTTCAGGTGCACCCAGTCGACGGTGTACTGGCGCCCGGACGCGATCACCGCGTCGATGAACCGGCCGCGCACGGCGGCGCGCGTGGCGGGCGGGGTGCGGGCGGCCTCCTCGACCCGCGCGTCGGGGACGAAGGTCGCGGCCCGTCCCCGGCGCTGCAGGAGGTTGAACAGTCCGCGCTCCGGGGCGGTGTCGTGGTAGGCGAGGTCCAGCTGGGCCATCCGGGGCGCGGAGAGGTCGAGGCCGTCGCGGGCGGCGTAGCCGTCGAGGAGCCTCTTCTTGATCGCCCAGTCGATCTCGGTGTCGATCCCCGAGGAGTCCTGGCGGGCGACCGCGTCGAGGGTCCGCTCCCACAGCTCGAGCACCCACGGCACCCGGTCGTGGTGGGCGCCCTCGCGGTCCACGAACCGGCGCACGGACTCCAGGTGCTCGTGCTGCAGGTCCAGGGCGGAGCGGCGGGTGCCGTCGGCGAGCAGGACCGGGCGGGTGCCGGTGAGATCGTGGGAGACCTCCCGCAGGGACCGGACCGGGTCCGCCATGGTGCGGTCGGGCAGGATCTGCCCGGCCTCGATCATCCGCAGCACGAGGTCGGTGGTCCCGATCCGCAGCGCGGTCGTCGTCTGGGACATGGTCGAGTCCCCCACGATCACGTGCAGCCGGCGGTAGTGCTCCGCGTCGGCGTGCGGCTCGTCCCGCGTGTTGATGAGGGGCCGGGAGCGGGTGGTGGCCGAGGAGGAGCCCTCCCAGATGTGGTCGGCGCGCTGCGAGAAGGAGTAGCTGGGCGTCGCGGCGTCGTCCCGCAGCCGCACGGCGCCGAAGTCCTCCGGCCCGGCGGGGTGCACCCGGCCGGCGCCGACGAGCAGCTGGCGGGTGACGAGGAAGGGGATGAGGATCTGCACGAGGCGCGCGAACTCGGTGCGCCGGGCGATCAGGTAGTTCTCGTGGGAGCCGTAGGAGTTGCCCCGGGAGTCCACGTTGTTCTTGAACAGGTACAGCTGACCGGCCGTCCCCTCCTCGGCCAGGGCGTCCTGGGCCTGCCGCCGGAGGTCGTCGACGATCAGCTCGCCGGCCTTGTCCTGGGCGACGAGGTCCTCGAGCGTGGCGCACTCCGCGGTGGCGTACTCGGGGTGGGAGCCGACGTCCAGGTAGAGGCGCCCGCCGTTGGGCAGGAACACGTTCGAGGACCGGCCCCAGGCCACCACGGGCCGGAAGAGCGTGCGGGCGGCCTCCTCCGGGCTGAGCGGACGGGCGCCCGGGGCGCTGTGGGTGAGGCCGAACTCGGTCTCGACCCCGTAGATCCGGCGGTCCATGGGGGCTACTGGCCGCCCTTCTGGACGAAGCCCTTGACGAACTCCTCGGCGTTGGACTCGAGCACGCCGTCGATCTCGGCGAGCAGGTCGTCGGTGCCGGTCGTGCTGGCCTGCGACTGCGCGGCGGGGGTCGTGGGGGCGGGGGTGCCGGGCTCGGGGAGCTCGGTCTCCTCGCGGCGCTGGGCGCCGGTGCCGAAGATGCGTTCCTGGGCCATGACGGGGTCCTCCTGGGTGTGGGTGGTCGGGGTGCTCAGCCGAGGGAGCCGGTGTGCACGAGGGCGGGGCGGGACGTGGCGAGGGCACTGACGAGGTGCTCGGCGTCGGGCGCCGCGCGGAGCAGGGTGTCGACGTCCTCGCGGGTCAGCTCGAGCGGCTCGGGCATCGCGATGCGCGCGCCGCGGCGGACGCCGGGCAGCGTCAGCGAGACCGAGTCCCAATTGGCCGTGAGGACGTCGTCGGGGAAGCGGGTCACCAGCCGGCCGCGGAACCACGCGCGGGTGTCGGCGGGGGGCGTGCCCGCGGCGCGCTCCACCTCCTCCGCGGAGAAGAGGGTCCGCATCCGGCCGGCCGCGACCAGCCGGTGGTGCAGGCCCTTCTCCGGGCGCACGTCCGCGTACTGCAGGTCGATCAGCGTCAGGCGCGGGTCGTCCCAGGCGAGGCCGTCGCGCTCGCGGTAGCCCAGCAGCAGGGCGTGCTTGGCGACCCAGTCCAGGCGGTCCGCGAGGGCGAGGGGGTCGGTCCCGAGGAGGTCGAGGACCTCCTCCCACAGCTCGAGCACCTCGCGGGTCTCCGGGTCGGGGCCCCCGGTCGCGTCCTCGTGCGCCCGGGCGGCGTCGAGGTAGAGCCGCTGGAGCTGGACGCCCGTGAGCCGCCGGCCGTCCCGGAGCGGGACGGTGGTGGTCAGCCCCGGGTCGTGGCTGATCGCCTGCAGAGCCGCCACCGGGTCGGCGAGGGCGAGGTCCGGGGCGGTGCCGGCCTCGATCAGGCCCAGGACCAGGGACGTGGTCCCGAACTTGAGCAGGTTCGAGGTGTGGGAGAGGTTGGCGTCGCCGATGATGACGTGCAGGCGCCGGTGCCGGGTGCGCTCGGCGTGCGGCTCGTCGCGGGTGTTGACGACGGGACGGTGGACGGTGGTCTCGAGCCCGACCTCGCGCTCGAAGAAGTCGGCGCGCTGGCTGATCTGGAAGCCCGGGCGCGTGCCCCGGTCGCCGAGACCCACGCGCCCGGCGCCGCACACCACCTGGCGGGACGCGAAAAAAGGCAGCAGGCCGGCGGCGAGGGCGGCGAAGGGCACGGCGCGGGGCACGAGGTAGTTCTCGTGGGCGCCGTAGGAGACGGACTTGTTGTCGGTGTTGTTCTTGTAGAGGTTCACCACGTCGAGGCCGGTCGTGGCGGCGCTGGCGGCGATCGCCCGGACCGCGTCGAGCGCGACCCTGTCCCCGGCGGCGTCCCACAGGACGGCGTCGCGGGGGGTGGTGACCTCCGGGGAGGAGTACTCGGGGTGCGAGTGGTCCACGTACAGGCGGGCGCCGTTGGGGAGCACGGTGTTCATCACGACCTGCCGCCAGTCCAGGGACTCGGCGTGCTCCCCGGTCTCCCGGAGGGCCTCGGCGGCGACCTCCTCGGCGGTGAGCACGGGAGCGACGTCGGTGAGCTGGGAGGGGTCGGCCTGCTCGCGGGGCACCGTGAAGCCGCGGGCGTCCTGCAGCGGGGACTCGCCGTGGTAGTCCCAGCCGGCGGCCGTGCGGGACGCCCCGAGCCGGCGCCGCACGAGGGCGGCGTAGGTGGTGACCACCTGGCTGGAGAGCACCGTGGAGTTGGCCCGGGGGTTTCCGGCCGCGAGCACGCCGAACTCGGTCTCGGCGCCCATGACGCGGCGGACGCTCACGCGGGCCCCTCCCCCGCGGCGGGCCCGGTCGGACTGTCGTCGGCCGGTGCGGCGGCGTGCCGCCCGCCGGGGCCGGCCGGGTGCGGGTCGCGGTGCAGGACCACGCGCAGGTCCGTGATGGTGTCGCCGCGGCGTCCCGAGATGCGGGCCCAGTCCTCCGGGTTGGAGGTGTTGGGCAGGTCCTGCTGCTCGTGGAACTCCTCGTCCACGGCGCGCACCAGATGGTCGCGGCCCAGGCCGCGGGTCCCGGTGGTCAGCAGATCCTTGATGGCCTGCTTCTTGGCCCGGTCCACCACGTTGCGGATCACCGCCCCGGAGGTGAAGTCGCTGAAGTAGAGGGTCTCCTCGGTGCCGTCCCGGTAGCTCAGGTGCAGGAACCGGGTGCCGGGGCTCTTCTCGTACATCCGCGCCACGGCGGCGTCCACGAGGGCGGCGACCGCCCCGGCGCGGGAGCCCGCGGCGTCGACCTCGTCCCGGCGCAGGGGCAGGTCCTCGGTGACGTAGAGCCGCAGGATCTCGGCGGCGCCCGACGCGTCCGGGCGGTCGATCCGGATCTTCACGTCGAGCCGGCCAGGGCGCAGCACGGCGGGGTCGATCATGTCCTCGCGGTTGGTGGCCCCGATGACGATGACGTTGTCGAGGCGCTCCACGCCGTCGATCTCGGTGAGCAGCTGCGGGACGATGGTGGTCTCCACGTCCGAGGACAGGCCGGAGCCGCGGGTGCGGAACAGGGAGTCCATCTCGTCGAAGAACACCACCACGGGGATGCCGCGGGCGGCCTGCTCGCGGGCGCGCCCGAAGATGGAGCGGATCTGCCGCTCGGTCTCCCCCACGTACTTGTCCAGCAGCTCGGGGCCCTTGATGTTGAGGAAGTACCCCAGGGCCTTGCCGCGGCCGGCCCGGTCCGCGGCGCGCTCGGCCAGCGAGCGGGCGACGGCCTTCGCGATGAGGGTCTTGCCGTTGCCCGGGGGGCCGTAGAGGAGGATGCCCTTGGGCGGGGTGAGCCCGTGCTCACGGTAGAGCTCCGGGTGGACGAAGGGCAGCTCGACGGCGTCGCGGATCTGCTCGATCTGGGGGCCGAGACCGCCGATGTCGTCGTAGGAGACGGCGGGCACCTCCTCGAGCACGAGCTGCTCGACGTCGGAGCGCTCGATGGGCTCGAGGGCGAAGCCGGTGCGGTGGTCGATGGACACGGCGTCGCCGATCTCCGGGCGGGTGCGGCGCAGCAGCCCTGAGAGCAGCAGGACGCGCTCCTCGTCCGAGCGGCCCACGGTGAGGACCCGGTCGTGGTCCACGATCTCCTTGACGGTGGCGATCTCGCCGGTCTGCTCGTAGTCCAGCACGGCACCCACGGTGTAGTTCTGGTCGAGGAGGACCTGGCGGCCGGGCTCGCAGGCGGCGAAGCTCACGAGCGGGCTGAGGGCCACGCGCATGCGGCGCCCCGCGACGAGGACGTCGAGGGTGCGGTCGGTGACGGCCGGCCCGGAGCCCGTCTGCTCGCCGACGGGGGCGCGACCGGGGTTGACCTGCAGGACGGTGCCCTGGCTCAGCGGCGGGACGAGGTCGTTCTCGAGGGCTCGCTTGAGCTGGGCGATCTCGGTGCGGGTGGCGTCGAGGAGCCGGACGAGCTTCTGGTTCTGGCTCCCGGCGGCGGCGAGCTGCTTGTCGAGGGCGCGCTTCTGGTCGCGCAGGATGTTGACCTGCCGCTGGGCGTTGACCAGGGCGCGGCGCGTCTGCTCGGCGTCCGCCGGCCCGGTGCCGGCCGCCCCGGTGGTCCGCTGCGGGGACGTCTCGTTCACGGGCGCTCCTCGTGGGGCTGCTCGGTGCCGGGGGCCGGCCCGGCCGACGGTGCCGGGTCGGCGGGTGCGGCACCGGATGCGGGTTCCGCCGGCGCGGCCGACGGTGTCGTGGCCGGGTCGGCGGGTGCGATCGCGCGGGCGGCGCGCTCGGCGAGACCGCGGGCCTCGCGGCCGGCGCGGCGCAGCTTCTTGTCGGTGACGTCCCGCTCGCCGAGGGCCACGGGGGTCCAGGCCTGCAGGTCGTCCTCGCTGTACTCGGACTTGGAGGCCCGCCGCTTGGGGGCCAGCCGCTCGGAGCCGTCGGCGAGCCGGCGGGCGGAGAGCAGGAACCCGGTGTGGGCGACCATGCGGTGGTCCGGGCGCACGGCCAGGCCCTCGACGTGCCAGCCGCGGACCATGGTCTCGGAGGCGTCGGGCTCGGTGAAGCGGCCGTCGGCGCGCATCGCCTCGGCCGTGCGGGAGAGCTGGGTGACGGTCGCGACGTAGCACATGACCACCCCGCCGGGGGTGAGGGCCGTGGCCACGGCGTCGAGGCACTCCCACGGGGCCAGCATGTCGAGGACCACGCGGTCCACGGAGCCCGGCTCCTCGTGCTCGCCGAGCTCCTCGGCCAGGTCCCCGATGCTGATCTGCCACGCCGGGTGGGGGCCGCCGAACATGGTCTCCACGTTGCCGCGGGCGATGTCGGCGAACTCCGCCCGGCGCTCGAAGGAGTGCAGCCGGCCCTCGTCGCCCACCGCGCGCAGCAGGGAGATGGACAGGGCCCCGGAGCCCACGCCGGCCTCGACCACGCGGGCGCCGGGGAAGATGTCGGCCATCGTGACGATCTGGCCGGCGTCCTTGGGGTAGACCACCGCGGCGCCGCGAGGCATGGACAGCACGAAGTCCTTGAGCAGCGGGCGCAGGGCCTGGTAGCGGAACCCGGCGGAGTTCTCGACCACGGTGCCCTCGGGACGGCCGATGAGCTCCTCGTGGCTGAGCACCCCGCGGTGGGAGTGGAACTCGCCGTCGTCCGCGAGCGTGACCGTGTTCATCCGCCCGCGCTCGTCGGTGAGCTGCACGCGCTCCCCTGCCCGGAAGGGCCCGCGCCGGTTGGCGGCGCCCCGCGGGGACGCGGGCGAGGGGGCGGCGGTCTGGTCAGCGGTTCCGGTCATCGGCTCACTCTCAGGGGCAGTGCGTGGTCAGGTCGGGTCGGGCGGGGGCGGCGGGTCTCCACCGGCCGGGGGTCCTCCCCCATTGTGTCACCGTGGCGCGGGCTCCCGCCCCCGGGGCCGGCGCGGCGGGACGGCGGAGCCGGACGGAGCGGGGTGCGGCGCGGGGCGCCGGGTCAGCCGGCCAGCAGGCGCTCGAGGGCGGCGGTGCGCAGCACGCCCACGAGGGCGCCCCCGGTTCCCGTCACCACGTAGTGGGGGTACTCCCGGGCCGCGACGGCCCGCAGCAGCGACTCCTCGCGCAGCCCGGCGTCGAGCACGGCGTCGGCGGGCAGGTGCTGCAGCACGGAGGTCAGCGGGGTCTCCGCGCGCCGGGCCGCGGGCACGGCGTCGGCCGCTGCGGGCAGCAGCAGACCGACCACCTGCCGGTCCGGGGAGACCGCCAGCACGTGCGGGACCGCGCCGCCCGGGCCGGCGCCGCGGGCGAGGTGGTCGGTGACGAGCCGGTCGGTGTGGGCCAGGGAGGCCTCCGCGGGCACGGCCAGGGCGGGCTCGGCCAGCGCGGCGGCGCTGACGCCGTGCATCCGGGACAGGACGGCCGCCCCGCGCAGGGACGCGCCGGCGCCCTGCCACATGAAGCCGGCGATGAGGACGACGAGCACGAGGGCGACCGGCTGGCGCCACAGTCCGGTGAGCGCGGCACCGGCGACGAGGCCCACGGCGAGCAGCCGGCCCGTCCAGGCCGCGACCACCGTGCCGTGGTGCTCCCGGCCCGTGACCGCCCAGACGAGGGCCTCGACCACGCGGCCGCCGTCCAGGGGCAGGCCGGGCAGCATGTTGAAGACGCCGACGATGAGGTTCGCCCACGTGGTGAGGTCGAGCAGCACCCAGCCGAGCGTGGGGGACGGCTCACCGGTGCGCAGGAGCAGCCAGCCGGCCAGGCCGAGCGCGAGGTTGACGGCCGGGCCGGCGAGCGAGACCGCGGCGGAGGCCAGCGGGGCGCTGCGCACGTCCCCGAAGTGGGTGTGCCCGCCGAGCAGGCTGAGCACGATCCGGCCCGTGGGCCAGCCGAAGACCCGCCCCGTCCAGGCGTGGGCCAGTTCGTGCAGGAGCACGGACAGGGCCAGGGTCAGGGCGAAGCCCAGGGCCGCGGCGTAGTTGAGCGCGCCCAGCCGGGGATAGGCCTCCATCAGCACGGGGGTGTAGAGGAGCACGGTGACCGCGGCGATCACGAACCACGACCAGGACAGGACGACGGGGACCCCGCCGATCCGGCCCAGCGGGATGCCCTCGCTGCGGGTGCGGTTCACGCGCGGGCCCCGGCCACGAGCCGTCCGAGGTCCTCGGGGCCCACGCCGGCGAGGCTCGGCAGCACGAGGTCGGCGCCGGCGTCGTCGAGCGGGACCATGTTGGGCACGCCCACGGTGAAGATACCCGCGGCCGTGGCGGAGCGGACGCCCGTGCGGGAGTCCTCGACGGCGACCATGCCGCCGAGCTCCAGCTCCCGGCCGGCGCGCTCGGACAGGGCGGCGGCGCCGATCCGGTAGGGGTCGGGGGCCGGTTTGGCCGGATGGCCGAGGTCGCCGGTGACGACGACGTCGAAGACGCCCGGTCCGCCGAAGGCGTCGAGGACGACCTCGGCCAGGGGCGTCTCGCTGCTGGTGACCAGGGCCAGGGGCACTCCGCGCTCGCGCAGGGCGGCGACCAGCTCGCGGGCCCCCTCCTTGTACACGACCCGTTCCCGGGTGCGGGCGGCGACCCGGGTGATGAGCCCGTCCACGATCTCGCGGATCCCCAGGCGCACGCCCTGGCGCTGGAACACGGCGGCGGCGTCCTCGAGACCGGTCCCGACCATGGCCAGGGCGTCGGCCTCGGTCCAGGTGCCGCCGTGGGAGCGGACCAGCTCGATCTCGGCCTCGATCCAGTACGGCTCGGTGTCCACGAGGGTCCCGTCCATGTCGAAGAGCACGGCGGTGGGCAGACGGTGGTCGGGGGGCGCGGACGGGAGGCGGGACATGGCCTCCATCGTAGTGGCCGCAACACGGCGCCCCGCGTGCCGGGGCCCCTTGCCGTGGATGCCCCGGCGCGTAGTGTGGGTGCCGTGAGCAACAACTTCGACGAGACGTTCCCCCGCCCCCACGCGGGGCCGTTCGGCGTGGTCCGCGAGGACGGTGACCGGGAGCGCGTGACCGTGCTGGTGGCCGCGTTCGAGGGGTGGAACGACGCCGGGGACGCCGCCACGGACGCGGTGCAGTTCCTGGCCGAGCACTACGGGGCCAAGGACGTCTTCGAGGTGACCTCGGACGACTACTACGACTACCAGTTCTCCCGGCCCATCGTGCGCCGGGGGGCCACCGGCGACGTGAAGATCGTCTGGCCCACGACCCGGCTCTCCACCGCCACCGTGCCCGGCACCAATCTCGACCTCGTGCTCCTGCACGGGTGGGAGCCCTCCTACCGGTGGCGCTCCTTCACCGCGGAGCTGCTCGCGCAGGCGACCCTGCTCGACGTCGACTTCGTGGTGATGGTCGGGGCGCTGCTGGCGGACGTGCCGCACACCCGGCCCATCCCGGTGACCAAGACCTCCGACACCGCCGAGCTCCAGGAGGAGCTGGGCATCGACTCCTCCCAGTACGAGGGTCCCACCGGGATCGTGGGGCTGCTCTCCCACATGGCCTCCCTGGGCGGGTTCCCCACGGTGAGCCTGTGGGCGGCGGTGCCCCACTACGTGGCGCAGTCCCCCTCCCCGAAGGCGGAGCTGGCCCTGCTGCGGGAGCTCGAGGAGCTGCTCAGCATCACCCTGCCGCTGGACGCCATCGCCGAGGACGCCGAGGCGTGGGAGCGTGGGGTCAACGAGCTCGCCTCCGACGACCCCGAGATCGCCGCCTACGTGCAGCAGCTCGAGGAGGCCAAGGACACCACGGACCTGCCCGAGGCCACCGGGGACGCGATCGCCAAGGAGTTCGAGCGCTACCTGCGCCGCCGCCGCGACGAGAAGTGAGCGCCGCCGGCGCCCGGGCACGGGGGCCGGACGCCGGAGG
>NZ_JBHVDI010000054.1:0-20174 GCF_042802875.1 Kocuria sp. NPDC057446
GCTCGGCCGGGGCGGGACCGTGCGATTGGTAGACTCGGGGTCCCGTGATCTCTGGAGGTCGTTCGATGCCGCAGCGCGTCCGTGGAGGCACCATGCAGATCGGCGAGCTCGCCGAACGGACCGGGCTGTCCCTGCGCACCATCCGCCACTACGACGAGGTGGGCCTGCTCCCGGCCTCGCGCACCGAGGGCGGGTTCCGCGTGTACACGGAGCGGGACGTGGAACGGCTCACCCACATCAAGCGGATGAAGCCCCTCGGCTTCTCCCTCGAGGAGATGGCCGAGCTGCTCGAGCTGCTCGGCGCCGACGACCCCGCCACCGCCCGTCTGGCCGACTACCTCGAGCGGGCGCACCCGGAACGGGACCGGCTGGCCAGGAAGCTCGCCCAGGCGGACGAGTTCATCACGATGCTGGAGCAGCGGCTCCGGCGATGAGCCGGCACCCGACGTCGGGGCGCCCCTGCCGGCGGTCCTCGGGCGGGAATGAGCTGCGTCTCTTCCCGGCCGCGACCGATGACCCTACCCTCACGTTGGAGTAGAGTTGCTGCGCGGCCTCCCCGGCGCTCCTGCGCGCCCGGACGCCGCCCCGTCCGCGCGACGACGCGTCCGTCCGCACGCACACCACCCGGAGTGGCTCCGTCCCTCCGTCCTGCCCTCCTCATCTGCCCTCCCCACCTGTCCTCCTCCGCGAACGGAGCCTCCTTGGCCACCACGACAGCCGGTCCCGCCGCCGATCTGACCCCCGAGCAGCGCCAGTCGGTGCGCCTGACCCTGCGGTCCCCCCGCCACCTCAAGACGGAGGTCCTGGCCGGGCTCGTGGTGGCCCTGGCGCTCATCCCGGAGGCGATCGCCTTCTCGATCATCGCCGGGGTGGATCCCCGCCTGGGCCTGTTCGCGTCCTTCACCATGGCCGTGACCACGGCCGTGCTGGGCGGCCGGCCGGCGATGGTCTCGGCGGCCACCGGTGCGGTGGCCCTGGTGATCGCCCCGCTGGTGGCGTCCCACGGCCTGGACCACTTCATCGCCGCGGTCGTCCTGGCCGGCGTCTTCCAGGTGGTGCTGGCCCTGATCGGCGCGGCGCGCCTCATGCGCTTCATCCCGCGGTCGGTCATGGTCGGCTTCGTCAACGCCCTGGCGATCCTGATCTTCAGCTCCCAGATCCCCGAGCTGATCGGGGTGCCCTGGGCCGCTTACCCGCTCACGGCGCTGGGGCTGGCCATCGTGTTCCTGCTCCCCCGCCTGACGGGCGTGGTCCCGGCCCCGCTGGTGGCCATCGTGGTGATCACGGCGATCGTGGTGCCGATGGGCATGGACGTGCCCCGTGTCGGCGACAAGGGCGAGCTCCCCGAGTCCCTGCCCTCGCTGTTCTTCCCGGACGTCCCGCTGGACCTCGAGACGTTCCGGATCATCGCCCCGTTCGCACTGACCATGGCGCTCGTGGGCCTGCTGGAGTCGCTGATGACGGCCAAGCTCGTCGACGACATCACCGACACCCGCTCGAACAAGACCCGCGAGTCCTGGGCCCAGGGCGCGGCCAACATCGTGACGGGATTCTTCGGCGGGATGGGCGGCTGCGCGATGATCGGCCAGACCATGATCAACGTGCGCGCCTCCGGGGCCCGCACCCGCATCTCCACCTTCCTGGCCGGGGTCTTCCTGCTGGTCCTCGTCGTCACCCTCGGCGACGTCGTGGCGGTCATCCCGATGGCCGCGCTGGTGGCGATCATGATCTTCGTGTCCTGGGCGACCTTCGACTGGCACTCCGTGCACCCCTCGACCCTGGCGCGGATGCCGGTCCCCGAGACCCTGGTGATGCTCTCGACCGTGGCCGTGACGGTGTGGACCCACAACCTCGCCCTCGGGGTCATCGTGGGGGTGCTCGTGGCAATGGTCGCCTTCGCCCGCCGGGTGGCCCACTTCGTGACCGTGGACCGGGAGCTCGTGCGCCGGGAGGACCGGGAGACGGCGGTCTACACGGTGCACGGTGAGCTGTTCTTCGCCTCCTCCAACGACCTCTACACGATGTTCGACTACGCCGGGGACCCGCAGCGGGTGGTCGTCGACTTCTCCGACTCGCACCTGTGGGACGCCTCCACGGTGGCGGCCCTGGACTCCGTGACCGCCAAGTACGCCCACCACGGCAAGGACGTGGAGATCGTGGGGCTCAACCAGGCCAGCCGCCGGATGCGGGTGCGCCTCGGGGGCATGCTCAACGCCGAGCACTGACCAGGGACCGGGCGCGAGCCCCGGAGGAACCGCCGGGCGGCGGCACCACGGCACGATGCTCGATTTGCGTTCACAATCCTTTGTTTCTGCATGTGAACTGGATCACACCGCAGGTCTTGCCGAGCACCGCGGAATCGAGCATCCTTGCTTCTCACCAGGGGATTCTGTGGTCCGTCGAGGATCATCCCCCGGCTCTCGCACCGTCGACCGACAGCTCGCCGCCTCCGGATCCCGGAGGCGTCACGGGCATCCGGTCCGGGGGCGGGAGCAGCAGGGAGCGGGGCCGGCTGGGGGGCCGCCCCGCTCCCCTTCTGCATGTCCGGGCCGCGGAGTCAACCCGGCCCCTGTACCGGAGTCCCTGGAGTCCCCGGAAACCCCACAGCTTCAGGACAGCGGTCCGGACGGCTGCCGTCACCCCGGCGGTGGCGCCCGCGGGAGTCCTGGCGTCCGGAGGAAGCACCGGTGGTCCGGAAAACGCACGCGTGCGGGCGTCGGATGGTGCCCCGGCGCGGTGGCCGCAACCATGATGGGGTCGGCGGCGCGAGGGCGCCGCCACGGACGGTCCCGGTCCGCTGCGCAGCGTCGCGCCCGGCCCGGGGCCGTCCCCGAACCGCAGCACCACACTTGGGGGGCCCGTGGACGACGACAGGATCGGAGCCGTGCAGGCGCGCCTCGCCCGGCACGCCGTCGAGCGTGCCGGTCTCGACCCCGCCCGGCTGTGGTGGCACTGCTTCCAGCTCGGCGGCGAGGTCGGGGTGCTGGAGGTGGACGCGTACCTGCACGGGTGCCTGCGCCTGCCGGCCACCCACCGCGATCTGCTCGCCCGCGCGGTCAACGAGCTCTCCCGGGGAGCACCGGTGGCCCGGGTCCCGCTCTCCCGGGAGATCGCGGGTTCCCGGGGCGACGCCGGCCCGCAGGACCTCGGCAGCACGCCGGGCACCGCGCCGCGCGCCTGATCCGCCGTCTCCACGGCCGCCTCCTGCGCGGCCGCCTCCTGCGCGGCCGCCTCCTGCGCGGCCGCCTGCTGCGCGGTGCTCCGCCCGCGGGGCCCTCCGCGGGCGGCGGCGTCGGCGATGGCAGAATGGGCCGGGGTGCCGGCCCGGACGACGGCCCGCACCCGGCCGGGCGCGTCGCCGCCGGCCGCACGCGCCCGTCGTCGTCCCCGTGCTCCCCACCTCGACCCTAGGATGTCGGATGGCCCAGTCCTCGCCCCGCACCGCACCGCCCCCCGCACCGGCCGGCTGGTCCACCCTGCACCGGCACCACATCGGTGTGGACGTGGGCGGCACCCTGATCAAGTACGCGGCCGTGGACATGGCCGACGGCGAGCTG
Organism: Kocuria sp. NPDC057446; assembly: GCF_042802875.1. Classification (NCBI taxonomy): domain Bacteria; kingdom Bacillati; phylum Actinomycetota; class Actinomycetes; order Micrococcales; family Micrococcaceae; genus Kocuria; species Kocuria sp. NPDC057446. The sequence continues at coordinate 3,558 of NZ_JBHVDI010000054.1, forward strand.
ACCGCCCCGGTCCTCCAGCGCCCCACCCCGCTCCCCGCCACGCCGGACGCCCTGGCCGAGGAGCTCGTGCTGATGGTGCAGGAGCTGTCGGCGGGACCCGCGGCCCCGCACCCGGAGGCCAGCGTTGGAGTGGCGCTGCCCGCCATCATCCGCCACGGCGTGGCACGCTCCGCCGCGAACATCGACGACGCGTGGATCGGGCTGGACGTCCAGCGGTTCCTCACGCAGCGGCTGGGCCGCACCGTGCAGGTCCTCAACGACGCCGACGCCGCGGGCCTGGCCGAGCTGCGCTACGGCGCCGGGCGCGGGAGCAGCGGCACCGTCCTGGTCATCACCCTGGGCACCGGCATCGGCTCGGCGCTGTTCGTGGACGGCAAGCTCGTGCCCAACGTCGAGCTGGGCCACCTCGAGCTCGGCGGGGTCGACGCCGAGGTGCGGGCCTCTGCGGTGGCCAGGGAGCGGGACGGGCTGGACTGGCCGGACTACGCCGAACGGCTCCAGCAGTACTTCGCGCACCTGGAGTTCCTGTTCTCACCGGACCTGATCGTGGTCGGCGGCGGGATCTCCGCCCGGCACGAGGACTTCCTGCCCCGTCTGCGCCTGGAGACGCGCGTGGTCCCGGCCGAGCTGCGCAACGCGGCGGGCATCATCGGCGCCGCCCGGCACGCCTACCTGGCCGTGCCGCCGGCGGTGGCCTGACCCCGGAGGGCCTGCCGGAAGTACTGCACGCCCGCCAGGACGTGCAGGACGGCCGCCGCCTGCACCATGACCCGGCCGACGTCCGTCACCTCGGGGCTGGACCAGGCGGGCCCGGCCAGGACGAGCACGGTGCCCACCATGAGCAGGGCCGTCTTCGCCTTGCCGACCGTCGTGACCCGCAGCGTGGCCAGCGAGCGCCGGACCAGGGTGGCGGTCGCCACCACGACGTCGACGACCGCGATGACGATCAGCACCCACCACGGGAACAGACCCACGATGCTCGCGGCGACGGCGATCGCCACGGTCCCCAGCCGGTCGGCGAGGGGGTCCATGACCTCGCCGACCCGGCTGCGCTGCTGCAGCGCCCGGGCGAGGGTGCCGTCCACCCAGTCGGTCAGGGAGAAGAGGGCGACGAGGACCAGCGCGCGCACCGGGCGCTCGTCGATGTCGAGGACGGCCAGCACGGCCGGGACGATGAGCGCGAAGCGCACCACCGAGACCAGGTTGGGCACCGTGAGCACGCGGTCGTAGTACGGCGACTCCACCGGCTCGACCGCGTCCTGGTGCTGCTGTGCCATGTGCTCGTCCTGTCCTCCGGTGCTCCGTGCGGGCGGTCCCACGCCCGCCGGTGCTTCCATCGAGACTATCCCGTCGCTGCCGGTGGCCCGGCAGATGACGCCGACCGGCGCGTGCTCCGGCACGTGCCGGGCGGCGTCTACGCTGGACCGGTGAGAGGCGGGACCGTTCCCGTCCCGGACCGCAGGAGGCCGCCGTGGAACCGCACGTGCACTTCGTCACCCTGTCCACCCCGGACCTCGAGGCCGCCCGGACGTTCTACGTGCAGGGTCTCGGCTGGGAGCCGCTGCTCGACGTCCCCGGCGAGATCCTCTTCTTCCGGATCGCCCCCGGCACGGTGCTGGGTCTCTTCGACGCCCGCAAGTTCGCCGAGGACCTCGGTCTGACGGCGGAGACCCCGGCGCAGGGCGTGACGCTCGCGCACAACGTGGACAGCGAGGCCGCGGTGCGCACGGGCGTCGACGCGATGCGCGCCGCGGGCGGCACCGTGCTCACGAGCCCGCGGCCGGGCGCGTTCGGCGGCATCTTCCACGCGCACGTCGCCGATCCCAACGGTGTGGTGTGGGAGATCGCGCACAACCCGGGATGGCGGGTCGACGACGACGGGACCGTGCACCTCGGCTGAGCGCCCCTGCCCGGTGCTGTCCGCCCACCGGGCCCGCGCCCCGGCCGGACCCGTGCGGCTGCACCGGACCCGCTGCGGGCAGGTCAGTCGCGGACGTCGACGCGCAGGTGATGCTCCACGTCGTGCAGGAAGTACGCCGCGAAGCTCGCCACGGTGAAGTCCTTCCCGTCCCCGCGCCGGCCGGTCCGGGCCCACTGCTCCTCCGTCACGGCGTCGAAGGCGTCAGCGGTGGCGCGCACCTCCTGGGCGAGCTCCCCGGAGACCTCGTAGGGGTCCTGCAGGTTGTACCGCTCCTGGACCGCGGCGGCGTCCTGGTCCCAGTCCGCGAAGACGGGGTCCTGCTCGTCGAGCATGAGCCGCAGCCGCTCGCGGAAGACCCGGCAGAGGTCCCGGACGTGGCACGCGTACTCCAGCGGGGACCACGTGCCCGGGCGGGGCCGGTCCGTCATCCCGAGGCGGTCGAGGACCGCCGCCCACCGCTCGACCGTGTCCCGCGCCCGCTCCCCCGTCGTCGTGACGTCGTAGCGCGGGTCGAAGCCGCAGTCGGGGCAGCCCCGGTCGAGCACCACGGTCCAGTCCTTGGTCTCCGGAGGGACCGGGGAGATGTCGGGGGTGCCGGGGTGCTCGGTGGTCATGCCGTCAATGTACCGGGGCCCACCGGGCGCGGCGAGGCCCCTCGACGGCCCGGGCGGGTCAGAGCTCCAGCCGGTCCAGGACCTCGTCCTCGCTCAGCGGCTCCCCGCGCTGGATCCGGCGGGTCCGGCGGAGGTCGGTCGCGGCGAGCACCACGGTCGCGGTCGCCAGGACGAACGAGAGGATGCCGAGGGTGTTGGCGAACCCTGCGGACAGGCCGAGGTGGACGGGGTCGGTGAGCCGGGTCAGCACGGAGGCGCCGGAGCCGCCCACCCGGTCCGGGAGGACGGCGCCGAAGCCGGCGAGCACGACCCACGCCGCCGGCATCGTCAGGGCGGACCGCAGGGAGCACCCGGCCGGCGCGTGCGCCCGGGCGTCACGGCGCAGCAGCACGCTCGCCACCACGAGCAGCGCGGTCAGCGGCAGGGCCAGCGTCAGGGTGTAGAGCAGCACCAGGTCACCGGCGGCCCCGGCGAGGCCGCGGCCCACGGCCACCCACATCCCGAGCAGCAGGGCCGCCGGGACCCCGAGGACGGGCACGGCGCGCTGCAGCGCGGCGGGACGGTGGGGCACGCGGTCGAGGGCTGTTTCCACGCCCGCCAGTCTATCGACGGGCTCCCCGCCGGAGGCCCGGCCCGGGGCGTCCCGGTAGGCTGGAGCGCATGCCCTCCCCCGGATTCCCGCACGCCGTCCTCTTCGACCACGACGGCACCCTCGTCGACACCGAGCCCCTGTGGGACCGCGCCAAGCAGAACCTCGCCGCCGAGCACGGCCTGCTCTGGACCCCCGAGGACTCGCTCGCGACCCTGGGACGGCCCGTCGCCGCCACCCTCGACCGCATGCGGCAGGTCGGCGTGCCCCTCGGCGAGGACGAACTGTTCCGGGCGGTCTTCGAGCACAGCGTCCGTGTCCTGGAGGACACCGAGCTGACGTTCATCGACGGGATCGCGGAGCTCCTCGAGGACCTCTCGGCCGCGGGGATCCCCGCGGCGATCGTCACCAACGCCAGCTCGGCGATGGGCCGCCACACCGCCGCCGCGGCGCCGGAGGACCTGTTCCGGGTGGTCATCGGAACGGACGAGTACGCCCAGGGGGTGCGTCCCAAGCCGGACCCGGACGCCTACCTCGAAGCGGCGCGCCGCCTGGGGGTGGACCCCGCCCGCTGCGTGGTGGTCGAGGACTCCCCCGCCGGGGCCGCCGCGGGCGTCGCCGCGGGCATCACCACGGTGGTCGTCCCCGGGGAGCTCGAGGTCGAGCCCGGTCCCGGTCTGCTGCACCTGGCGTCCCACCGGGAGCTGACCCTGGACCTGCTGCGCTCGCTGGACCCGCAGTCGCCGTCGTCGCCCTTCCACCCCGCCCAGGAGGCCCGCCCGTGAGCACCCCCGGATTCCCCGCCGCCGTCCTGTTCGACCACGACGGCACCCTCGTGAACTCGGAGCCGCAGTGGGCCGTGGCCAAGCGCGCGGTGGCCGGGCGGTACGGCGTCGGCTGGAGCACCGAGGACGATCTCGCCACGCTGGGCCGGACGGTGCCCACGTCGGCGCGGCTGATGGTCGAGCGCGGCGCCGACGGGACCGTCGAGGCCATCACGGCCGAGCTCGGCCGGGAGGTCGCGGCCGCCCTCACGGGCGAGGTGCCGTTCCTGCCCGGCATGCGCGACCTGCTGACGGAGCTCGAACGGGCCGGCATCCCCGGTGCCGTGGTGACGAACGCCCTGACCGTGGTCGCCGAGGGCACCGCGTCCGGGGCGCCCGAGGTGCTGCGCGTGGTCGTGTCCCAGGAGGACGTGGAGCACGCCAAGCCGCACCCGGAGCCCTATCTGCTCGCGGCGCGGCGGCTGGGCGTGGACCCGGCGCGGTGCGTGGCCGTCGAGGACTCGCAGACGGGGGCCGCGAGCGCGGCGGCCGCCGGCATGCCGGTGGTGGTGGTGCCGGGTGAGCTGCCGGTCGAGCCGGCGCCCGGCTTCGTGCACGTGGACGCCCACACGGACGTCACCCTGGCGTTCCTGCGGGGGCTGGCTCCACCCGTCTGACACAAGGGGTCCGACCCGGCGCCTCCGGCGCGGACCGGTTCCGCCCGCGGGCCGATCATCGGCTCCCGCCCCCGGACGGTCGCGACCCGGGCCGGCTCCGCCCGCCCGACGACGAGGGCCCGTCCCCCGCCGGTCCGCGGGAGGCGGAACGGCAGGGAACGGGCCCTCGGAGACGTGCTGGAGATCAGCGGGTCGCGGTGCCCTGCGGCGAGGACGCGCGGCGCGGGCTGCGGGTGCGGCGACGGGCCGCGGCCTGCGTGGAGCGGTCAGGCGCGGACTCGGTCGAGTACGCGGGCGCCGCGGAGCGGGTGGGCGCCGCGGAGCGCGCCGGTGCCGCCGAGCGGGAGGCCGAGCCGTTGCCGGGGCGGGAGCCGCCGCGGTTGCCGGTCTCGGTGCGCTGGTCCCGGGAGGCGTTGCGCGGCTGCTCGGACCGGCTCTGTCCGCCGCGGCCGCGTCCACCGGACCGGCCGGCGCCGGAGCGCTGGCCGCCCGCGGGGCGCCCCTGCGTCTGGACGGCCGGCGGCACGTAGGCGACCTTCTCGGCGAGCTCGCCCACGAGCTCCGTGACGGCCGGGGAGCCGACGGTCACGGTGTCGAAGTTCGCGGTGACGCCCGCGGCCTTCATGAGCTGCGTGACCTCGCGGCGCTCCTCCTTGGTGGCCACCGTGACCACGGAGCCGGAGGCGCCGGCCCGGGCGGTGCGCCCGGAGCGGTGCAGGTAGGACTTGTGCTCGGTGGGCGGGTCGATGTGCACGACCAGCTCGACCTCGTCGACGTGCACGCCGCGGGCGGCGACGTCGGTGGCCACGAGCACGCGCACGTCGCCGGCGGAGAACTGGGCGAGGTTGCGGTCGCGGGCGTTCTGGGACAGGTTGCCGTGCAGGTCCACGGCGGGGATGCCCATCTGGCTGAGCTTGCGGGCCATCTTCTTGGCGCGGTGCTTGGTGCGCGTGAACATCACGCGGCGGCCCGTGCCGGAGGCCAGGGCCTCGATGAGCTCCTGCTTCTCGTCGGCGTCCACGACGAGCACGTGGTGGTCCATGGTGGACACGGACGCCTGCGGGGCGTCCACGGAGTGCTTGACCGGGTTGGACAGGAACTGCTTGACGAGCTTGTCCACGCCGCCGTCGAGCGTCGCGGAGAACAGCAGCCGCTGGCCGCCCTGGGGGGTGCGCTTGAGGATGCGGGTCACCACGGGCAGGAAGCCCATGTCGGCCATGTGGTCGGCCTCGTCGATGACCGTCACGCGCACGTCGTCGAGCGTGAGGATGTTCTGCTTGAGCAGGTCCTCGAGCCGGCCGGGGCAGGCGATGACGATGTCGGCGCCCTTGGCGAGCGCCTTCTCCTGGTTGCGCTGGGAGACCCCGCCGAAGACCACGGTGGTCGTCTGCCCGGCGGCCTCGGCCAGCGGGGCGATCGCACGGTCGATCTGGGTGGCCAGCTCGCGGGTGGGGGCCAGGACCAGGCCGGTGGGCCGGTTCGCCCGGCGTGCGGCGCGGGCGCCGTTGCCGGTCAGCCCGGCGAGCCGGGACACGAGCGGCAGCGCGAACGCCACGGTCTTGCCCGAGCCGGTCTTGCCGCGGCCGAGCACGTCGCGGCCGGCCAGCGAGTCGGGGAGGGTCTTCTCCTGGATGGGGAACGCCTGGTCGATGCCCTGCTGGGCGAGGACGGCGGAGAGGGCCTTGGGCACGCCAAGGTCGGTGAAAGTAGCCAAAACTGGGATACGTCTTTCGATCGGATGTCCCGGCAAGGGGGTAGCGCGCCGGGTTGCGCCGAATGACTCCTGGAGCCCCTGCGAGCGGGCTGAGACCGTCTGGAACGGTGCCACGCTGGAAGAAGAACGGGGTGCTCGACGCCTGCCTGCTCACCCGGGAACGGGGAGCAGTGCCATATGCAATACGACTCACCCTACAGCACCGGCGGCGCGCCACCACCCTGATGTGGCGGACAGCACGGCAGCACCCCCGCACCCGCGGTTCCCCGAGCGCCGAACTCACCGGGTCGGTGCGAGATGTGAGCACAAGTGCCGACATCTCGCACCGAACCGGTGAGTTCGCGGGGAGAAGCGGGCGGAGGGGCGGCTACAGCGCCGTGTATCCGCCGTCGACCAGGTAGTACCCGGCCGTCATGAAGGAGGCCTTCTCCGAGAGCAGGAACGTGGTGAGGGCGGCGACCTCCTCGGCGCGGCCCAGCCGGCCGAGCGGGTGCTTGGCGGTGAGTCCCTCGAGGACCGAGGCCGGCGCGGTCCGGAGCAGCGGGGTGTCGATGTAGCCGGGTCCCACGGCGTTGATCCGCACCCCGCGCTGCCCGTACTCCACCCCGGCCTGCTTGCTGAGCCCGACCACGCCGTGCTTCGCGGCGGTGTAGGCGCTGTTGCCCGCCGCGACGGCCACGGTGCCGTGGACGGACGCCATGTTGACGATCGCCCCGCCGCCGGCCTGCTCGATGGCGGGCAGCTCGTAGCGCATGCCGAACATGACGGCGTGCAGGTCGATCTGCACCGTGCGCACCCAGGCGTCGATGTCCGACTCGCCCACGGCGTCGGCGCTGCCGCCGATGCCGGCGTTGTTCACCGCCAGGTGCAGGGCCCCGTAGGTCTGCTGGGCGAACTCGACCGCGGCCTCGCAGTCCTCCGGCTTCGACACGTCCTGCCGGAACCCGGCGGCGTCGCCGCCGGCGGCCATGATCGCCTGGACGACGTCGTCGATCCGCCGGGTGTCGATGTCCGTGACGACGACCCTGGCGCCCTGCGCCGCGAGGTCCTTGGCGCAGGCCTCGCCGATGCCGGAGGCGGCGCCGGTGACGAGGGCGACCTTGTTCCTGAGGTCAGTCATGTGGTTCTCCTGCCGTGTGTCCGCTGGGCCGGGCCGGACGGCCCGACGCTGCCAGTCTGACCGGAAACGTCGGGGCCCGCGAGGGGTGGCACGGGCGCCGCCGGCCGTGCCACCGCTCGCCCCGGGCGGAGGCTCAGCCCTCGGCGTCCTCGGCCTTCTCGGCGTCGTGGGCACGGCGCAGCGCGGCGGAGTCCGCCTCCTGGGCGGCCTTCTGCTCACGGACCACCTCGGTCAGGAGCTTCGTCATCTCCTTGGCCACGCCGGCCGCGGACTGCGGGTTCTGCCCGGTGACGAGGCGGTCGTCCACCACGACGTTCTCGGTCCAGTTCGGCGCGGTCCGCACGTCCGCGCCCTGCTCGACGAGTTTGTCCTCGAGCAGGAACGGGACGACGCCCGACTTCCCGACCTCGTCCTCCTCGGCGTTGGTGAACGCGGCCACCTTGCGTCCCTCGACGATGCGCAGCCCGGTGGACAGCTCGACGTCGACGAGCCCGGAGGGCCCGTGGCAGACGGCGCCGACCACTCCCCCGGCGTCGTGCACGGCGGCGACGAGGGACTGCAGGTCGGCGTTGCCGGCGAAGTCCCACATCGTGCCGTGGCCGCCCACGAGGTAGACGGCGTCGTACTGGGCGGCGTCGACCACGCTGATCCGCGGGGTGTTGTACAGCGAGGCCCGCACGGTCTCGTCCTCGAGGAACTGCCGCTGGATCTCGTCCTCCTCGTCCTTGCCGTCCTGCGGGGGCTGCCCGCCGGCGATCGAGGCGAAGTCGACGAAGTACCCGGCGTCCCGGAACACCTTCCACGGGTGGGCCGCCTCCCCGACGAAGTAGCCGGTCGGCTCCCCGGTGTCGCCGAGGGTGTCGTGGCTGGTGAGAACGAGCAGAACCTTCTTCATGGTCTCGATGTCCATGTCTGTCCTTCCGTCGGGTGGCAGGACGCGGGAGGCGTCCTGCGGGCGGATGGCCAGCCTAGGCGCCGCGGACCGGCCCGGGACGGGTGTTCGCTCCCGGCGCCTCCTGCGGGGAGGTGGCCGGAGCTCCCCTGATAGGGTCGTTGACGACTCAATGACCCTGTTCCCCCTTCCCGAAAGGACCGACCATGAGCCTCTCCAACGCGATCCTCCGCGGCGTCTCCGGCGCCTACCTGCTGCAGTCCGGCTACGGCAAGAAGGACCTCCCCACGGAGGCCGCCGCGGGCCTCCAGCAGTTCGCCGCCACCGGTGTCCCGCAGTTCAAGGAGTGGGACGCCGACACCTTCGGCAAGTTCGTGGCGTACTCGGAGATGGGCATCGGCGCCGCCCTGCTGACCCCGTTCGTCAACAAGCGCCTCGCGGGCCTGGCCCTCGGCGCGTTCTCCGCCGGGCTGCTCTCGATGTACTTCCGCAACCCCGAGATGACCCAGGAGGACGGTGTCCGCCCGACCGAGGCCGGCACGGGCCTGTCGAAGGACGCCTTCCTGGCCGCGATCGCCGCGGCCCTGGTCGTCTCCAAGTAGGCAGCCCTTCCCGGGAGCCCCACGGGTGCCGCTCGTCCGCCCGGACGGGCGGCACCCGTCTCTCCTTCCCGGGTCGTGCGCTCCGCCGCGTCCAGGAGCAGCGCACCCACACCGCGGGAACGCTCGGCCTCGTCGACCACCAGGGCGGTGAGTCGGGCCCGGTTGGCGCCCTCGGTCAGGAACGGCACCCGGTGGACGTGCGCCAGACCGACGACCCGGGAGCCCGTCTCCGCCACCAGGGCCCGGTCGTCAGGCGGGAGGCCTGCCCGGGTCGTCCGCGGTGGTCTCCACGGACAGCACGTAGCCCATGGTGTGGGTCTCCTCAGGCTCCAGGTGCACGGAGTCGGCGTGGGTGTTGGCGCCCTCCACGCACACGAAGTCGGTCCAGCCGTCCGGCCCCACGTCCGGCATCGCGGCGGCCTGATCCGCCCAGGGGTTCCACACCACGGTGGTGCCGGAGTTCTTCTTGCGGATCCGCAGCGCCCGCCCGAGCACGGGGTCCACGACGGTCACGTCGCCGGTCGAGCGGTACACCCGGTCGGTCTCGCCGTCGAACCGGAGGGCCCCCTCCTGCACGCAGTCCTCGCGGCCCAGGACCTTGTCCCGGTAGGAGGCACCCGCCAGACCCTCGACCCGGATCTTCCGCACGTCCCCGACCACCAGGTAGGCGTGCAGCGCCTCCTCGAAGTCGAAGGCCCGCTCACCGGTGTTCGTGATGCTCAGCTCGAGGGACAGCTCGGCACCGAAGCGGACCACGAAGTACGCCTCGAACGCGTGGGGGAACTGCTCCCGGTGCGCCGGGTCGGTGACGTCCGCGTCGGAGAGCCGGTAGACGACCACCGCCTCGTGGTCCGAGGACTCGCGCGACTCGACGTGCCACGGCAGCGTGCGGGCGAACCCGTGCTTGGGCGCGCGCCCGCCCTCCGCCCCGTCCGCGAACCAGGGGAAGCAGATCGGGACGCCCCCGCGCACGGGAGTGCCCGTCTCGAGGGCGGTGCTCGGGGACAGCCACAGCACCGGGGCGTGGCCCGTGGGGATCCAGTCGATGACGTGGGCGCCCTGGTCGTGGACGGCGCCGGTGGCGTCCGCGCAGGAGAACGGGCGGGGCTCGGGAAGTCGGCTCATGCCCCTCAGGCTAGACGGAGGGCCCGGCCGCCGTCAGGAGGCCGGGCCCTCGTGGTCCGCCCGGTGCCCGTCAGACGCCGGTGCGCTCGTACGAGTCGATCGCTCCGGGGTGGCCGGCCATGAACGCGTCGACCTGACGGCGGTCCGCCCGCAGCTGCGGATCGTGGCTGAGGTAGTGCTTCGTCTCTCGGACGATCAGCCCGGAGAGCAGCAGCAGCCCGAGGAGGTTGGGCAGCGCCATGAGACCGTTCATCACGTCGGCGAAGTTCCACACGACCGTGAGCGGCACCGTGCAGCCCACGAACACCACGAGGGAGAACACCACGCGGTAGGGCATCACGGCCTCCCTGCCGAACAGCCGCTCCATGCAGCGCTCGCCGTAGTAGGCCCAGCCGAGGATCGTCGAGTAGGCGAACATCACGAGCCCGATGGTGACCACGTAGTGGCCCCACTGCCCGGGCAGACCCTGGCTGAAGGCGTCGCCGGTCATCGTCGCGGCGAAGTCCGCCCCCTGCTCCCAGACCCCGGTGGTGATGAGCACGAGCCCCGTGCAGGTCACCACGATGATGGTGTCGATGAAGGTCTGCGTCATGGAGACCAGGCCCTGGCGGACCGGGTGCGTGGTCTGGGCCGCGGCGGCCGCGATCGCGGCCGAGCCCATGCCGGACTCGTTGGAGAAGATGCCGCGGGCCACACCCATCTGCACGGCGAGCATGATGGCCGATCCGGCGAACCCGCCGACCGCCGCGGTGCCGGAGAAGGCGTCGGTGAAGATCAGGACGATCGCCTGCGGGATGGCCGCCACGTTGACGAGCAGGATGAACAGGGCGCCCAGGACGTAGAAGACGATCATCACGGGCACGAAGCTCGCCGTGACCTTCCCGATGGACTTGATGCCGCCCACGAGCACGGCCAGGGTCAGCACGGCGAGCACTGCGCCGGTGATCCAGGTGGGCACGCTGAAGGAGCTCTCCAGGTTGGAGGCGATGGAGTTGCCCTGCGTCATGTTGCCGATGCCGAACGCGGCCAGCGCCGCGGCGATGGCGAAGAAGATCGCCAGGACCTTCCCGAACCGGTTGCGGATGCCGCGCTCCAGGTAGTACTGCGGACCTCCGGAGATCTCGCCCTTGGCGTCCGTGGTGCGGAACCGCACGGCCAGGAACGCCTCGGAGTACTTGGAGGCCATGCCGAGCAGCCCCGTGACCCACATCCAGAACAGGGCGCCGGGCCCGCCGATCGAGATCGCTGTGGCCACGCCCACGATGTTGCCGGTGCCCACGGTCGCCGCGAGCGCCGTGGTCAGCGCCTGGAACTGGGAGACGTCACCACCGCGGGCGTCGGCGTCCTTGCGGTCGAACAGGGCCAGCCGCAGCGCGGGGACCAGCTTGTGGAACTGCATCCCGCCCAGCCGGACGGTCAGGTACAGGCCGGTCAGCAGGAGCAGCGGGATGAGGACGTAGGGCCCCCAGATGATGCCGCCCAGCTCGCCGAGGGCAGTCTCGATGGTGTGGAGCATGTGTTCTCCCGTGGGTGTCGGGTGGATCGGGTGTCGGGCCGGAACGGGACTGTGACCTCTGTCTCGGCCGAGGGCATCTAATCACAGGTCCGCCGGTCCCCCGGGCAGGGACTGCCGGATCGCCACAGTGTGGCCCCGCCCCGTTTCCGCCCGGTTACGGTCCGGCCGGGACCACGGGATCCTCCGGCGCCCGTCCCGAGAGCCGGTGCGCGAGCAGCACGGCGCCCGTGGCGAGCAGCGAGCACACCGCCATGGACACCGCCATGGGCACCGCGGTGTGCTGACCGGCCAGGCCGGTCAACGGGCTCACGAGCCCGCCCAGGAGGAACTGGAGCAGGCCGAGCACCGCCGACCCGGCCCCGGCGCGGCCCGGGACCCGGCCCTGGGCGAGGGCCACGGCGTTGCCCATGACGAAGCCGATGCAGGTCTGGCTCACGAAGAGGTGCGCCAGGGTGGTCCACCCGGTGATGCCGACCAGCACCAGGCCCAGGCCCGCCACGTTGACGCCGGCCATGACCACGATCGCGGTCCGGAGGATCGTGCCGGGGTCGACCCGGTCCACGAGGCGGGTGTTGACGACCGCGCCCAGGATCGAGCCGCCCGCGTTGACGGCGAAGACCACGGAGTAGCCGAGCGCCGAGTAGCCGAGCACGTTCTGCAGCACGAACGAGGAGGCCGAGATGTAGGAGAAGAGGGCGCCGAACGCGAGCCCGAAGGCCAGCGCGTAGGCCATGAAGGACGGGGTGCGCAGCACGTGCCAGGACCCCGTGACGACCGCGCCCACTCCGCCGCGGTGCCGCCGGTGCGCGGGCAGGGTCTCCGGGACCACGAGCACGGAGCACGCCAGCATCAGCAGCCCGAACGCCGCGAGCGCCCAGAACACGGTCTGCCACGGGGCCACCGTGGCGATCACCCCGCCCAGCAGAGGGGCCACCACCGGGGCCAGGGACGTGATGGTCGCGAGGACCGAGAACAGCTTGGCCGCCCCGCGGCCGGAGGCGATGTCCGAGACGACGGCGCGGGCGATCACCACGCCCGCCGCCCCGGCGAGGCCCTGGACCGCTCGCAGGACCAGCACCGTCCCGATGCTCGGGGCGAGGACCACGGCCACGGAGCTGAGCAGGAACAGCGCGTTGCCGGCCACCATGAGCCGGTGCCGGCCCAGCACGTCGGACACCGGCCCCAGCAGGAACTGCCCCAGGGCCATGCCGACCATGTACGTGGTCAGGGTCAGCTGGACCGCTGAGGCCGAGGCCCCGAAGTGCCCGGCCATGGCCGGCATCGAGGCCAGGTACATGTCCGTGGCCATCGGGCTCACGGCGCTGAGGATGCCCAGGGCCGCCACCAGCACCACCCGGTCCTTGCCGCCGGAGAGGCGCAGGCGGGAGCGCACGAGGTCGTCGGGCGGAGGTGAGCTCATGGGCGGGTCCTTCGGCACAGGCTGCGGGGCGGGGCAGGACGGGGTCGGGCGGAGCGGGACAGGGTCGCACCGAGCCCGGGGGCGGAGCGCGCGGTCCGGGGCGCGACCCATGCTATCGACGCCGGGACCGCGGCGAGCACCGCGGCGGCAGCGACAATGTCCCCATGAGACTCGCCGTGTACACCGGGGCCTCCCTCGGCTCCGATCCCCTGTTCCCCGAGGCCGCCCGGGCCTTCGCCACCGCGCTCGCCCGCCGCGGCGTGGGCGTCGTCTACGGCGGCGGCCACGTGGGACTGATGGGCGTCGTCGCCGACGCCGCGCTGGCCGCCGGCGGCGAGGTGATCGGGGTCATGCCGCAGTCCCTCGTCGACGACGAGACCGCCCACACCGGCCTGACCGAGCTGCGCATCGTCCGGACGATGCACGAGCGCAAGGCGGGGATGGCCGCGCTCGCCGACGGCTTCGTGGCCCTGCCCGGCGGACTGGGCACCCTCGAGGAGATCTTCGAGGCGTGGACCTGGCTGCAGGTGGGGGTGCACGCGAAGCCGGTCGGCTTCCTGGACGTGGCCGGCTACTGGAGGCCCCTGCTGGACGCCGTGGCCTCGATGTCCGCGGCCGGTCTCGTCCGCCCCGAGTACCGGGACGCCGCCGTGGTCGCCCAGGACGCCGACCAGCTGCTCGCCCGGTTCGCGGTGTGGAAGGCGCCGAGCCGGCGGTGGGCGGAGCCGCCCGTTCCCGGCGCCGACGCACCCGTGGTCCGCCCTGCCCCTAGGATGTAGGGCGATGAGCGAGCACACCCCTTCCCCCGCCGAGGGCCCTGCACCGGGTCCTGTCCCCGAGGCGTTCCACCGCCGGCCCTACTCCTTCGTGCGCCGGGGCGACCGCCTCACGGCCCGCCGGCAGAAGGCCTGGGACGACTGGGCGCCCACGCGGGTGCTCGACGTCCCGCGCGTGCGCACGGACACCTCCGTCCACCCCGACCACGAGTTCGACGCGGCCGCGGCCTTCGGCCGCGAGGCGCCCCTCGTCGTGGAGGTCGGCTCGGGGCTCGGGGAGGCGGTGGTGCACGCCGCCGCCCAGGACCCCGCGCGCAACTACCTCGCCGTGGAGGTCTACAAGCCCGGGATCGCGGACCTGCTGCTCAAGGCGGGGCAGGCCGGCGTGGACAACGTCCGCGTGGTGCAGGCCAACGCCCCCGAGGTCCTGGAGCACATGCTCGCCCCGGCCTCGGTCGACGAGCTCTGGGTGTTCTTCCCGGACCCCTGGCACAAGACCCGCCACCACAAGCGGCGCCTGGTCTCCCCCGCGTTCGCCGAGCTCGCCGCCCGGGTGCTCGTCCCGGGCGGGCTGTGGCGGCTCGCCACGGACTGGCAGGAGTACGCCCTGGTGATGCGCGAGGTCCTCGACGCGTCCCCGCAGTTCGAGAACCTCCACCCGGGCCCGCTCGCCGACGACGAGCACCCGGACACCGGATGGGCCCCCCGCTGGGAGGGACGGGTCCTCACGAGCTTCGAGCGCAAGGCGCAGGAGGCGGGCCGCGTCCCCCGCGACCTCGTCTACCGCCGGTCGGCGTGAGCGCGGTCCCCGGCCCGGAGCCGGACGGATTCGTCGTCGTGCCCCCGGGCGATCCCCGCACGCCGCCGCTGCTCGAGGGCCTGCGGCACGAGTACGTGGAGCGCTACGGTCCCCAGGTCGGGGCGGAGGAGATGGCCGAGCACCCCGTCGACGACTTCACCGCCCCCGCCGGAGCGCTCCTGCTCCTCCTCGAGGGCGGCGTGACGGTGGCGGGCGGCGCGTTCCGCCGGCGCGACGACGACACGGCCGAGCTCAAGCGGGTGTGGACCGCCCCGTCGCACCGCCGGCGCGGGCTCTCCCGGCAGGTCCTCGCCGAGCTCGAGCGGCTCGCCGCCGCGGCGGGCTACCGGCGCATCCACCTCACCACGGGCAGCCGCCAGCCCGAGGCGTCCGCCCTGTACCGCAGCAGCGGGTACGTCCCGCTGCCCGGGGTCGCCCGCCGCTATCCGGGCGGCGCGTACGACGTGGGCTTCGAGAAGCACCTGTCCTGACGCCGCCCGGGGCGCGGTGCCGCTCAGCGCTCCTGCTGGCGCGGAGGCCGGTACAGCACCACGGCCTGCGAGATCTTGCGGGCGCGGGGACGGGCGCCGCGGGCCATGCGCACCACGTCCCCGCCGACGCCGGCGGCGAAGATCCGCGAGGACTCCTCGGCCCGGTCCCGGGCGTCCTCCAGCTCCTGGGACAGCTCCGCCACCCTCGCCCGCAGGGCGGCGACCTGGTTCTCCAGCTGCAGGATGCGCCGGATGCCCTCGAGGGACACGCCCTGCTGGGACAGCACCTGGATCTGCTGGAGCTTCTCGATGTCCCGCTGGGAGTAGCGGCGGGCCCGGCCCGGGGCGCGGGAGGGCTTGACCAGGCCCAGCCGGTCGTACTGCCGCAGCGTCTGCGGGTGCATCTCCGCGATCTCCGCGGCCACGGAGATCACGAACAGCGGCTGGTCCGCGTCCAGGGCCATGTCACACCCGCGCCTTCTCGGCCAGGCCGGCCCGGGGGTCCTCGGCCGCGGTCGCCTCGGCGAAGGACCGGACGGCGGCCTGCGCCTGCTCGTCGAGCCCCGCCGGCACGTGCACCTCGACGGTCACGATGAGGTTGCCCGCGCCCTTCGCCGTGCTGACGCCGCGCCCCTTGACGCGGAAGCGGCGGCCCGAGGACGTGCCCGCCGGCACCTTGACCCGCACGGTGCCGCCGTCCAGCACGGGCACCTCGATCGTGGCGCCGAGCGCCGCCTCGGGGAACGAGATCGGCACCGTGACCTCGACGTCGTCCGTGCCCTCGACCCGGTGGAAGAAGGGGTGCGGCGTCACGTGGACGGTGACGTAGAGGTCCCCGGCCCCCCCGGGCCCGGAGTGGCCCTTGCTGGCGAGCTTGAGCTTCTGCCCGTCGCGCACGCCGGCCGGGATCCGCACCGTGGTCTCCTGGCCGTTGCCGCGGCGCAGCTTGATCGTGGTGCCGTGCACCGAGGAGCGGAACGGGATGGTCGTCTCCGTCCGGATGTCCTCGCCGCGCGCCGGCGGCGGCTGGTAGCCGCCGCGCCCGCCCGGCGCCCCGTACCCGGTCTGACCGCCGAACTGCGCGAACAGGTCCTCGAACCCGCCCGGGCCGCCGGGGCCGCCGGTCGAGTAGGTCGTGCGGCGGCGGCGCCCTCCGCCGCCCCCGCCGAAGATGTCGCCGAAGAGGTCCTCGAAGTTCGCCGATCCGCCGGCGCCGCCCGGGCCGCCGGCGGTGAAGCGCGCGCCGGAGCCCATCGCGCGGATCGCGTCGTACTGCTTGCGCTCCTCCGGGTCGGAGAGCACGGAGTTCGCCTCGGTGATGTCCTTGAACCGCTGCTCGGCCTCCGCGTCGCCCGGGTTCTGGTCCGGGTGGTACTGGCGGGCGAGCTTGCGGTAGGCCTTCTTGACGTCGGCGGCGGACGCATCCCTGGAGACGCCGAGAATGCTGTAGAAGTCCTTGTCGATCCAGTCCTGGCTGGCCATGACGCCTCCTTTCTGTGGGGCCGGTCGGGGTCCTGCGGGACAGGGCCCGGTGGTGGTCCGGGGATCGTCCCCGGCGCCGCGGCGCCGGGGACGGGTGGACGGGTCAGGGGAGGCC
>NZ_JBHVDI010000055.1:0-20149 GCF_042802875.1 Kocuria sp. NPDC057446
GTCAGATGCTCTACCGACTGAGCTAATGGCTCAAATTTTTAATGAAAATATTATTAAGTTTTCTTTATCGCTCATACAGCCAGTAATCCAAATAATAAGTGGTGCCGGCCAGAGGACTTGAACCCCCAACCTACTGATTACAAGTCAGTTGCTCTACCAATTGAGCTAAGCCGGCGTATATTATTAAGATAAATGGTGGCTCGGGACGGAATCGAACCGCCGACACGAGGATTTTCAGTCCTCTGCTCTACCGACTGAGCTACCGAGCCTTATTAAAATGGCGGTCCCGACCGGGGTCGAACCGGCGATCTCCTGCGTGACAGGCAGGCATGTTAACCACTACACCACGGGACCATTTGGTTGCGGGGGCAAGATTTGAACTTGCGACCTCTGGGTTATGAGCCCAGCGAGCTACCGAACTGCTCCACCCCGCGGCGACATGTATGACTATACGTGCCGCGGGGTGGAGCCGCAAATCGGCTACCCGGCGGGCTGCTCGGCCGGCTCCTCGGGGGCCGGGGCGCCCTCCGCCTCGGGGACCCCGACGCCGTCCGCCTCGAGCGCGCGCTCGATGGCGTCCTGCAGCCGCTGCTGGGCCTCGCCGTAGGCGGTCCAGTCCCCGTCCTGCAGCGCGGCCTCGGACTCCTGGATCGCCTGGTTGGCGTCGCTGAGGGCGTCCTCGAGGCTCGCGCCGCCGGCCGGGGCCTCCGCCCCGCCCTCGCCGTCCGGGCTCCCGGCCTCGGCGTCGTCGACGCCCGCACCGGAGGACGTCTGGGCGCCGGAGTCGCCCTGGAAGACCTCGTCGAGGGCCTCCTCGAGGGTCGGCGCGAAGCCCACCTCCTCGCCGAAGCCGACGAGCACGCGCCGCAGCGTCGGGTACGCGGCGTCGCCCGAGGACTGGACGTAGACGGGCTGCACGTACAGCATGCCTCCGCCCGCGGGCAGGGTCAGCAGGTTCCCGTTGATGACCTCGGAGGCGCCCTGGCGGAGCAGGTTCAGCTCCGTGGAGACGTCGGTGTCCGAGTTGAACAGGTTCTGCGCCTGGCCGGGGCCGGGCACCACGGAGGATCGCGGCAGCTCCAGCAGGCGCAGCGTGCCGTACTCGTCGCTCTTCACGCCGTCCTCGCCGGTGCCGGCGTCGGAGTTGGCGGAGAGGTACCCGTACATCACGTTGCGGGTGTTGCCCGTCTCGGACTGCTGCGGGATGAAGGAGGTGGTGAGGGAGAAGTTGGCCTCCTCCTCACCGGGCATCCGCATCGACAGGTAGTACGGGGGCAGCGCCACGTCGGAGTCCTGCGTCGGGTCGTTGGGCACGGACCACACGTCGTCGTTCTGGTAGAAGCTCCCCGAGTCCGTGACGTGGTAGCGGTTGAGCAGCTCCCGCTGGACCTTGAACATGTCCTGCGGATAGCGCACGTGCGCCATGAGCTCGGCCGACATCTCGGAGTAGGGCTGGAGCGTGTTCGGGAAGACGTTCTGCCACGCCTTCAGCACCGGGTCCTGGTCGTCCCACGCGTACAGGTTCACGGTGCCGTCGTAGGCGTTGACCGTGGCCTTGACCGAGTTGCGGATGTAGTTGACCCGCTCCGGCGGCAGGGCCGCCGCGGCGCCCTGGGCGGTCTGCGTGTCCTGCGTCGCCTCCTGCAGCACCGACGGCGTCGAGTACGGGAAGGCGTCCGAGGTGGTGTAGGCGTCCACGATCCACTGCACCTGGCCGTCGATGATGGCCGGGTACGGGGCGCCGTCGACCGTCAGGTACGGGGCGACCTTCTCGATGCGCTCGCGCGGGTCCCGGTCGTAGAGGATCTGCGACTCCGGGCGCACGGCGTCCGAGAGCAGCATGTCCGAGGACTGGAACTTGATGCCGTAGGCGAGCCGGTTGAAGAAGTTGCCGATGCTGGGCCCGCCGTTGCCGGCGAACGTCGTCTTGGCGTCGCCCGCCTCGTCGCCGGCCGTCTGCGGGCGGTCCAGCTCGAGGGGCTCGTCGCCCTCGGCGCCGCCGACGATGGAGTACAGGGGGGAGTTCTCCCCGAAGTAGATGCGCGGCTCGTAGTCGTCCGAGATCACGCCCCGGGACGGGATCCCCGACTGCATGAACTGCGGCTTGCCGTCCACCTCGACCCGGTTGCCGTAGGCGGCGACCACGCCGTAGCCGTGGGTGTAGACCACGTGCTGGTTGAACCACCCCTGGTTCTGGTCGGGGTTCAGCTCACGCGTCGCGATGACGGTGTCCTGGACCTCGCCGTCGATCTCGTAGCGGTCCACGTTGAGGGTGTCCGGGAACTGGTAGTACGGGCGGAACTGCTGGAGCTGCGAGAACGCCGCGGAGACCACGTTGGGGTCCAGCAGGCGGATGTTCGAGGTGGTCTCGGTGTCCTGGCGCAGGGCGCCCTGCTCGGTCTCCGTGGTGGCGTCGTACGGCATGACCTCGGCCGCGTCCAGCCCGTAGGCCGCACGGGTGAGATCGATGTTGCGCTGGATGTACTGGCTCTCCAGGGCCTGCTCGGTGGGCGTGACCTGGAAGCGCTGCACGATCCACGGGTAGATCCCGCCGGCCACCACCGCGACCACGAGCAGCATGGCGGTGCCGATGAGCGGCAGCCGCCAGCGGCCGATGAAGGACGCGACGAGGAACAGGATCGCGACGATCAGGGCGGCCGCGGCCAGGATCGCCTTGGTGGGGATCACGGCGTTGACGTCGGTGTACAGCGCGCCGGTCCACGTCCCGGACGTGGACTGCAGCGTGGAGTACCGGTCCAGCCAGAAGTTCGCGGCCTGGAGCAGCAGGAACAGCGCGGCCAGCACCCCCAGGTGCACCCGGGACGCCCGGGTGGTGTTGAGCCCGCGCTCGGTGATCCGGATGCCGCCGTAGACGTAGTGCATCAGGATCCCGGCCACGCCGGCCAGCAGGATCGCCGAGACGAGGAAGCCGATGAGGAAGCGCAGGAACGGGAGGGTGAAGACGTAGAAGCCGATGTCGAGGCCGAACTGCGGGTCCTCCTGGCCGAACGGCTCCTGGTTGAGGAACAGCAGGACGGTGTCCCACTGGGTCATCGCCGTGCTCGCCGCGAAGAGCCCGAAGAGCACGGGCACGACCACCATGACGATCCTGCGCACCGGCTCCAGGGCCTCCTGGTAGCGGCGCAGGTTGTCGTCCACGATGGACTCGGCCGTGATGGGCCGGTGCCGGTAGGCCAGGAAGAGGCTGGCGAACATCAGCGCCGCGACCAGCACGGCGGCGATCACGAAGATCACGATCTTCGTGACGTTCTCGGTGACGAACACGCTGAGGTAGCCCAGCTGGTCGTACCACATGACGTCCGTGTAGAGCTGGGTCAGTCCCACGAAGGCGGCGATGAGGACCAGGACGACGACGACCGTGGGCCACAGCGCACCCCGCTTCCGCCGCTGTCCTGCTGGCTGCTGCCTCGGTGGTCGGGGGGCTGTGGGTCCGGCGGTCACTGGTTACCTCTGCAATCGGGGTCGTTCGTCAGGTGTGGTGCGTGAAGTCGTGGGGTGTGGCCTGCGTCGGGGAGGAGCGCCGCCGGCAGGTCGCCGGGGCACCCCGTCCATTCTGCCCGCGGCCTTCTCGGGGGTGCAATCGTGCACACGGCGCCGGTCATCGGGCGGTGCACCCCGGCAGCGCCGACAGGTCCCCGCCCTCCCCGGCCGTCCCGGCGGCGGCCACGGCGTCGTCGAGGGTGCGCACGGACACGACCGTCAGCCCCTCGGGGACGTGCCCCTGCGCCTCGGCGCAGTTGCCCTCCGGGGCGAGGAAGACCTCCGCCCCGGCCGCGGCGGCTCCCTCGAGCTTCTGCCGGATGCCGCCGATGGGCCCCACCTCCCCCTCCGGGGTGATGGTGCCGGTGCCGGCCACGTGCCGGTCCCCGGCGATCGAGCCCGGGGTGAGCTCGTCGACGATGCCCAGGGCGAACATCATGCCCGCGCTGGGCCCGCCCACCTCGTCGAGCTCGAAGGCCACGTCGATCGGGAAGTCGTAGGCGGCCATGAGGAACACGCCCAGCTGCCAGTTCCCCGAGGCCTCGTCGCGCACGGTGTCCACCGCGATGTCGCGCGGCGCCCCGGAGCGCTCGACCTGCAGGGTGACCCCCCGCTCCCCCGCCGCGTCGAGCGCCGACTTGAGGGACGGCAGCGACGGGACGGGCTCCCCGTCCACGCCGCGCAGGACGTCGCCGTGCTCGAGGACCCCCTCCGCGGGGCCGCCGGGGACCGTGTCCTGCACCGAGAGCCGGGTGTCGAAGTCCAGGCCGAGGTGGGTCAGGGCGGCGGCGACCGAGTCCTCCTGCGACGTGCTCATGGCCGCCATGCTGTGCTGGTCGACCTCCTCGCCGGAGACCTCCCGGGGGTAGAGGGTGTCGGCCGGCACCACGGACGCCGACGGGTCCAGCCAGGACCCGAGGACGGCGAGCACGCTGACGCTCTTGTTGGGCCCACCGGTGACGTAGACCGTGGTCAGGTCGAGGACGGAGTCGCTCGGGTAGGTCGGGGCGCCGGAGACCCCCAGCAGCTGCCGGCCGTCGTGCTCCCCGACCGTGTTGAACGTGGGCCCGGGCGCCTCGATGACGAACGGGGCGGGCAGCACGGTCCCGGCCAGCAGCAGCCCGGCGGAGCCCAGCAGCGCCCACGACTCGAGCCCGCGGCGGCGCAGGGCCCGGCGCGGGCGGGGGGATGCGGTCACGGGCGGTCCTCGGCGGTCGTCGACGGGAGGACCGGGGGCTGCGGGGCCGCCCGGTCCGGACGGTCCAGCTTATCGTGCGGGACCCCGCCCTAGGCTTCCAGCGAACTGGGAGTTGGCTCATGGTCGGCCCCGCCCGGGGCTCGCTACGCTGGGAGCAGAGACGTCGGGCGCGCCCGTGCCGCCCGATCCCCCGACCCGACCCGACCGAAGAACGGTGGACCCATGACTCCTCAGCCTCCCCACGACCGCTCCGGGAACACCCCGGGGGACGACTCCGGCGACGGCCCCAAGGACCCCTTCCAGGAGATGCTCGAGCGCCTCATGGGACAGGGCGGGATGAGCCCCAAGGACCTCCAGCGCGCCGGCGTGCCGATGGACCCCCAGGCGATGTCCATGATGTTCCAGCAGATCCAGTCGATGATGGGCGCCGGGGCGTCCGAGGGGCCGGTCAACTGGAAGCTCGCCCACGACCACGCCCGGCAGATCGCCGCCGCCGACGGCGACCCGTCCGTGACCCCCGCCCAGCGCGGCGCGGTCGAGGACGCGATGCGTCTCGCGGAGCTGTGGCTGGCCGACCGCACCGAGTTCGGCCAGCCCTCGATCCTGCCCCAGGCGTGGTCCCGCGCGGAGTGGATCGAGGCCACCCAGGAGACCTGGAAGGAGATGACCGGCCCGGTCGCGGAGTCCGTGACGAAGGCGCTCACCGACGCCCTCACCCAGCAGCTGCCCCCCGAGCTGTCGGCCATGATGGGCGGGGCCTCGGGCATGCTCGCCGGCGCCGGGGGGATGCTGTTCGGGATCCAGCTGGGCCAGGCGATCGGCGGCCTGTCCCGCGAGGTGCTGTGCTCCACCGACATCGGCCTGCCGCTCGCGGAGGGCCGCTCCGGCCTGCTGCCCGGCAGCATCAGGGCGTTCGGCGAGGGCCTGGACGTCCCGGTGCAGGAGATCATGCTCTACCTGGCCGTGCGCGAGGCGGCCCACGTCCGGCTCTTCGCCGCGAACCCGTGGCTGCGCCAGCACATCCTGGACCTGATCAAGCGCTTCTCCGCGGGGATCCACATCGACATGTCCCGCATCGAGGAGGCCGCCCGGGACATCGACCCGATGGACCCCTCGAGCATGCAGGAGGCCCTGACCTCCGGGATCTTCGCCCCGCAGCAGACCCCGGACCAGGAGGTCACCCTCAAGCGGCTCGAGACGGTGCTCGCCCTCGTGGAGGGCTGGGTGCACGTGGTGACCGTCGCCTCCACGGCCAACCTGCCCTCCGCGGACGCCCTGTCCGAGACCGTCCGGCGGCGCCGCGCCTCCGGCGGGCCGGCCGAGCACGCGTTCGGCTCCCTCGTGGGGCTGGAGCTGCGCCCGCGGCGGCTGCGCGAGGCCGCGCAGTTCTGGCAGTACGTCGGCGAGCGACGCGGGGTGCAGGACCGGGACGGGCTGTGGGACGCCCCGGAGCTGCTGCCCACCGACGAGGACCTCGACGATCCCGCGGGCTTCTCCGAGCGCCGCGGGCTGCTCACCGCGTCCGAGGACGAGGTCGACGCCGCGCTCCAGCGGCTGCTCGCGGGCGACTACGAGGGACCCGGCGCGGGCGGCGGCCCGGCTGCGGACGGCACGGACGGCGGTCCGGCGGCCGACGGCGGCGCCGGGGATCCCGAGGACGACGGGACTCAGGACGGGGACGGCTCCCGCTGATCGGCCTCGGCGCCGCCGGCGTGCCGGTGCGCCCACGCGGCGCCGTCGAGGAACGCCCGGGCCTTCTCCGCGAGGGGGTACCGGGCCATCAGCTCCCGGAACCGTGGACTGTGGTCGGCCTCGAGCAGGTGCGCGAGCTCGTGCACCAGCACGAAGTCGAGCACCCACTCCGGGGCCTCCTGGAGCTGCGCCGAGATCCGGATGACCCCGGTGGCGGGCGTCGCGGAGCCCCACCGGGTGTGCTGGCGCCCGGACCACCGGACGTCCGAGGGCTCGGCCCGGCCGTCGAGGTGGCGCCGCGACAGCTCCCGGGCGCGCCGGAGAAGACGGTCGTCGGAGCGCCGGTCCGCGCCCTTGGCCGCCTCCCGGCGCCGGCGCTCCACGACGCGGGGCACCAGCTCACGGGTCCAGTGCTCGATCTCCCGCCGGGTGGCCGTCTGGGGGACCGAGAGCACCACCGTGTCCTCGCTCCAGTGGGCGGACACGGTCTTGCGCCGACGGGCGGAGCGGCGCACGACGACCTCGGGCTGCGACGGTACGGGCATGGGGCCATTGAACACGCCGCGGGCGCGGGCCGCGAAACACCGTCCCGGTCCCGTGTGCACGGTCCCGCGACGTGGACTGTGGACGGCCCGCCGGCGGGCGCGCCGCGGGCCCGGTCCGGGTGACAGTGGCGGGGTCCCGCCCGCGCGTCCCGGAAGGCGTCCCGTGCCCACCACCCCGCTCCCCGACCCGTCCCCGGCTCCCGGCCGCGCAGCGGACCGGCGCCGGTCCTGTCTCGAGCTCCCCCGCCCGGAGGAGGTGCACGTCCTGCTGCTGGGCCTGGACGCCCTCGCGGCGGCGCTGGCCGTGCGGCTGCTGCGCTGCGGAGTGCTCGGGCTCAACGTCTGCGACACCGCGGCCGTGACGACCGCCGACCTGGGCACCGGCGCGTACCGGCCCGCCGACGTCGGCCGGACCCGGGAGGCGGCACTGCGCCGGAGGCTGCGCGAGCTCGATCCCCGGTGCGCTCCCGTCAGCGCCCCGGGGATGTTCCCCGGAGCGCTCCTGCCGGGCACCGTGGTGGTGCACAGCACCGGCCGCCCCGTCCCGGCCGGGGCGGTGGAGCCGGAGGCGTGGGCGGCCATCGATCCCCGGCACCCGCTGATCTCGCTGCACCGCGCCGGCGGGGCGCTGCTGCGCTGGCCCACGGTGCCCTGGGCGCACCGGCCCTGCCCGGACTGCGTGGGGGCGACGCTCGCGGGCCGGGAGCCCGGCGCGGCGCCCCGCGGTCCCGCCGCCGTCCTCGCGGCGTGGGCGGCACCGGCCCACGCGGAGGCCGTCGCGGTCCGCCTGGCCGTCGAGGTGCTCGCGGTGGCCCTGGAGTCGCTGTGCGAACCGGACGGGCTCGGGCCCGGGACCGGGGAGCGGACCGGCGCCCTGCAGGCCGCCCTCTTCGCCCCGCCGTGGCCGGAGGCGGTGTCGTGGCCCCGGATCGACCGGAGCCGGTGCCTGTGCGGGCTGGATCAGGAGTGAGCGCGGGCACCCCCGGTGCGGGACCGGTCCCGGGGCGGGCGGGTGCCGTCCGTCCCGCGCAGGGCGTCGAGGAAGCGTGAGGGCTTGCGCGTGGGCCGGCCGCCCGGGGTGCGGGACAGGGTCCAGGACAGCACCAGGTGCTCCCGCGCCCGGGTGATCCCCACGTAGAGCAGCCGGCGCTCCTCGTCGATCTCGTCGGCGGTCTCGGCGAAGCCGATCGGGACGAGCCCCTCGCTGAGGCCCGCCAGGAACACGGCGTCCCACTCCAGGCCCTTGGCCGAGTGCAGGGACGCGAGGGTGACCCCGTTCATGACGGGGGCGTCCTGCTGGGCCACGCGCCGCTCGAGCTCCGCGGCGAGGTCGGGCAGGACGAAGGGCTCCTCGCGGGCGGCGGCGTCCGCCGCCATCCGGTCCGCGAGGGAGACCAGCGCGGCCAGCGACTCCCACCGCTCGCGGACCGCGCCCGTCGACCTCGGGGCCCGGTCCGAGTAGCCGAGGGAGGAGAGGATGTCGCGCACCAGGCGCGTGGGCTCGTCCGTGGCCTCGGCCGCCCGCGCCGCCGTGCGCAGCTGCACCACGGCCTGCTTGACCTCGGGCCGGTTGAAGAAGCGCTCCGTGCCGCGCAGCTGGAAGCCGATCCCCGCCTCGGCGAGCGCGGTCTCGAAGGCCTGCGACTGCCCGTTCGTGCGGAAGAGCACGGCGATCTCGGCCGCGGGCACGCCGTCGTCGATCAGGTCCTGGATGCGGGCCGCCGTCCCCGCCGCCTCGGCCTCGTCGTCCGCGTACTCGTTCCAGGACGGCGGCGGCCCGTCCGGGCGCTGCGCCACCAGGCGCAGCGGAGTGGCCCAGGCACCGGGGGTCGATCCCCGCGCCGGCCGGCGGGCGGCGAGCAGGCGGTTGGCGGTCTCCACGACCTGGGGGGTGGAGCGGTAGTCGCGCACCAGCTCGATCACCCGCGCCTTCGGGTGCCGGGCCGGGAACTCGAGCAGGTGGCGGGAGGTGGCGCCGGTGAAGGAGTAGATCGTCTGGGAGGCGTCGCCCACCACGCAGACGTCGTCCCGGCCGCCGAGCCAGGCGTCGAGGAGTCGCTGCTGGAGCGGGGAGACGTCCTGGTACTCGTCGACCACGAAGTGCCGGTACTGCTCGCGCACGGTCGCGGCGACGCGCTCGTCCTTCTCGAGCACGGCCACCGTCAGCAGCAGGACGTCCTCGAAGTCGATGAGGTGCCGGTCGGTCTTGAGCTCCTCGTAGGACTGGTACAGGCGCTGGACCGTGCGCACGTCGTAGTTCAGCGGCATCTCGCGCCCGGCGGCCCGGGCGGGGTACGTGTCGGGGGTCAGCATCGACACCTTGGCCCACTCGATCTCGGCGGCGAGGTCCCGCACCGCAGCCCGGTCCGTGGACAGGCGCATGTTCTGCGCAGCCTCGGTGATGAGCCGCGCCTTGTGCTCCACGAGCCCGGGCAGGGGTCCGCCCACGGACTGGGGCCAGAAGTACTGCAGCTGGCGCAGGGCCGCGGCGTGGAACGTGCGCGTCTGCACCCCGGCGGCCCCGAGCCCGCGCAACCGGTTGCGCATCTCGTTGGCGGCCCGCGCGGTGAACGTCAGCGCCAGGACCTTCTGCGGGGTGTAGACGCCCGTGGCGATGCCGTAGGCGATCCGGTGCGTGATGGCACGGGTCTTGCCCGTGCCGGCGCCCGCGAGCACGCACACGGGGCCGCGCAGCGTGGTCGCGACCTCCCGCTGCTCGGGGTCCAGGCCCGCGAGGATGCGCTCCTCGAGGGGCGCCTCGACGTCCGTGGCGGCCTCTCCCCCGGTCACCACGCGGTCTCCGGGAGGTCCTCACCGAGCCAGTGCGCGATGAGCGCGTGCGCGATGGAGACCCGGCCGGGGAGCGTCACCGCCCCGGTGCGCGCGGCCTCCCGCAGCTGCTCCCGCGTGAACCAGCGCAGCTCGAGGATCTCCTGACCGTCCGGGACGGCCGCCCCGGACTGCACGACGGCCCGGCAGCCGAGCATCAGGGAGCGCGGGAACGGCCAGGGCTGGGAGCCCAGGTACTGCACGTCCCCCACGATCAGGCCCGCCTCCTCGGCGACCTCGCGGACCACGGCCTGCTCGAGGGACTCCCCCGGCTCCACGAACCCGGCGAGCGTCGAGAACCGGTTGCCCTTCCACAGGGCGGACCGGCCCAGCAGCAGCCGTTCCCGGGCGGGATCGGGGTGCCCGTCGCTGACCGCCACGATGATCGCGGGATCGGTGCGCGGGAAGTGCAGCGAGTCGTCGTTGCGGCACTGCCGCGCCCATCCCGAGCGGATCACCTCGGTCGGCTCCCCGCACTGGGGGCACCGGGGGTGGTCACGGTGCCACAGGCCCACGGACTGTGCCGTGACGAGCAGCGAGGTGTCCCCGGCCGGGAGCACCGGCCCGAGCTCACGCAGGCCGGCCCAGCGCAGCTCCCCGCCGCCCCGGGCGGCGGCGAACGCGCCGACCGCGGCCACGAGGGGCTCCGGCACCGCGAAGGGCTCCGCCGCGGCGTCCTCGCCCCCGGGCTCGGGGGCGGCCACGGCGCGCAGCAGGACCCGGGGGCCGCGGCCTCCGTCCGCACCGGGCAGCCGGCCCAGGTAGACCTCCGGCCGGCGCGGGTCGTGGGGCGCGGCCGGGAGCTCGGCCGCGGGCACCAGGACCAGGGAGTCCTCGGCCACGGGGGCGAGACCGCCCGCGAGCACGAGCACGAGCGTGCTGGGGTCCTGCGCGGCGAGCACGCGCACGTCCTGGAGCTCGCGGTCGACGGCGTCACGGTCGAAGGCCGTCGCCGCGAACGGCATCCGGGCCGGCGAGAGACGCTCGGGGGCGGGGATCTGGGGGGAGCCGGGAACGGGCTCGGAAGGGGTGGAGGCGGGCACGTCCCCCACTGTAGCGACCCGGACGGACCCCGGGACGGGCGGGTGGGGACGAGGTGCGCTGCCGGGCCGCCGCCCCCGCCTCTTGTAGGGTGGATGCCGTGAGCACGTCCCTCGAGCACCTGGCCGCCGTCGCCGCCGCAGGCGTCCCCGGACTCGCACCCGTGGCCGTGGGACCGTCCCCCGACGACGACGCCGACTTCCGCTCGGCCGTGGTCGTCGACTCCTCCGGCCGGCGCTGGCGGGTGCGCTCCCCGCTGAGCCCCGAGGCGAGCGTGCGCCTGGAGACCGAGCACCTCGTGCTCCGCTGCTTCACCCCCGCCGTCCGGTCACGGCTCCCGTTCCTGGTGCCCACCGCCGCGGGCTGCGTGGCGCACGGGGACCTGCACGCCTTCGTGCACTCCCACATCGAGGGCGCACCGCTGGACATCGACGCGCTCGCCCGCATGGCCGCCGCCCCGGATCCCGAGCACCACCGGCACGTGCCCAGCGCCGAGCCGCCCCCCACGCTCAGCGTGCAGCTCGGGCGCCTCCTGGCCGCGATCCACGCGCTGCCGACCGCCCTGGTCCTGGACGCCGACCTGCCCGGCTACACCACCGAGCAGTGCCGGCGCCGGCGTCTCACGGAGCTGCGCCGGGCGGCCGCCACCCGGCGCGTGCCGTCCACGCTGCTGCGCCGCTGGGAGCAGGTGCTGGAGGATCCCGCCGTGTGGCGGTTCCGGCCGCGGGTGGTCCACGGCGATCTGCAGGAGGACGAACTCGTGATCTCCCGCGGACGGGTGCGCGGGGTGACCGGGTGGACCGATCTGCACGTTGGCGATCCCGCCGGGGACTTCGCGTGGCTGTTCGCGGCGCGCGACGCCCGCCTCGCCGAGGGCGTGCTCGAGGCCTACGCCGCCGCGTGCCGCCGGACGTCCTTCCAGGCGCCCGACGGCGCGCCGGACCCGCACCTGCTGGACCGGGCCCGGCTCGACGCCGAGCTCGCCCTCGCGCAGTGGCTCGTGCGCGGCGTGGACCGCGGCGCACCGGAGCTGGTCGCGGACGCGGAGCAGATGCTCGCCACCCTCGAGCGGGACGTCGCCCGGCGCCCCGAGCCGGCACCGGACGCGGTCCCCCAGGGCACCGCGCCGGAGACCACGGCGGAGAGCGCAGCGGGCACCCCGGTGGAGAGCGTGCCGGACGCCGACCTGCGGGACGGGTCGCCCGGTGCCGCGGCGCCGACCCCTCCGGCCGCGGACCCCGACCCGGCCGGCGCGCCTAGTGTCACCGGCCGCGCGACGCCGCCGGCCGGGACCGGCCGGCCGGATCAGGGCCGCAGCACCACGTCGTAGGCCTTCCGGACCACGGCCTCGAGCTCCTCGGCGCCGGACAGGTCGTGCGGGCGGACGACCCGGTCCTCGGCCACGTAGTAGAAGGCGGCGGTGACCTCCTCGAGCGGGACGGACCGCAGCCGGGACCACGCGAGCCGGTACACGGCCAGCTGCGCCGACCGCTCCCGCAGCTCCCGGCCGGCCGGTGCCCGCCCCGTCTTCCAGTCGACCAGCTCCCACGTGCCGTCGCCGTTGCGGAACACGGCGTCCACCCTGCCGCGGACCGTGATGCCGGCGATCGGGGTCTCCAGCGGGAACTCCACGGCGTACGGCTGGCGGTCGGCCCACGGGCTCGACCGGAACGTCGCGGCGAGCTCGGGGAGGTCGTAGGCGGCGTCGACGTAGTCGTCGGCGGTGCCCGGCAGCTCCCCGACGTCGAAGATCGCGGAGCTGCCGTAGTACTGCTCGATCCAGGCGTGGAAGGTGGTGCCCCGCCGCGCGGCGGTGCCGGGCCGGCGCGGCATCGGCCGGCGCAGGCCGGACACGACCTCGAGCGGGTCGCGGGCGAGCGCCACGAGGGTCGAGGCCGAGACGTGGGACGGCATGGGGACGGTCCGCTCGGCCCGGCCGTCCTCGTGCCGGGCGAGCAGGATCCTCGCCTCCTCGGACCAGCGGCGCGGGTCGGGGTCGCGCCCGTCCCGCTCCGCGACGCCGAGCAGGTCCTCGACGTCGAGGTCCGCGGTGTCCTCGAACCCGCGTTCCCGCACCGCGCGGGCGGCCCGTTCGAGCACGGCCCGGCGGCCGAGGTGCGGGGGCGGGCTCGTGCGCACGGCACTCCCACCGCTCTCGTCCGTGACGGTCTCGGTGACCTCGGGGCCCTCCAGCGGGTCGTAGGGCCACGGAGCGCTCAGCACTGTGGCCGCGGCGGGGTTGCGGGTCCCTTCCGGCACCTCGGCCCAGGGACCGGTGCGGACGGGCGGCTCGGGGCCCTCGGTCAGCGGCACCAGCTCCGTGACGAACACGGACGGCTCCTGGCCCTTGACGGCCGTGCCCCGGAACACGGTGCAGGAGAGCTCCAGGACCTCCCGGGCCCGGGTCACGGCCACGTAGGCGAGGCGGCGCTCCTCGTCCTCGGCGTGCTGGGCCGCCAGCTCCAGGTACTCCGCGTGGGACTCCTCGAGGGCCTTGAGGTCGGTCGTGTCCACGGTCCACTGCGGCAGGAACCGGGCGTCGCCGCGCAGCGGCCAGGCCAGGGTCCCGGTGTCGAGGGTCCAGCGGGAGTTCTTGTCGGAGGGGAAGTTCCCGGCGTTGAGCCCGGGGACGTAGACGTGGTCCCACTCGAGGCCCTTGGAGGCGTGGACGGTGACGAGCTGCACGGCGTCGTGCCGCGTGCGGTCGGGGCCGGGCTCGAGCCCGTTCTCCTCCGCGAGCGTGACGTCGAGCCACGCGAGGAAGGCCGAGACGTCGGTGCTCGTGGAGAACGCGGTGAAGGACTGTGCGGCCTCGTGGAAGGCGTCCAGGTTGCGCCGGGCCCGGTGGACGGGACGGTGGGGGTGCGCGGCGACCTCGACGTCGAGCCCGAGGACCGTCTCGACCTCGTGCAGCAGGGACGGCAGGTCGTCGGAGAGGAAGGAGCGCAGGTGGTCGAGCTCGGCGCGCAGCCGGGTCAGGCGCTCCCGCGCGGTCTCGGACAGGGTGCGGGCGTGCGCGGAGGTCCAGCCGGGCCGCGGGAGGGTCTCGAGGGCCTCGACGAGGGACGCGTGGTCGGAGAGGTCGGGCTCGACGAGGGCGTCCTCCTGGGCCTCCTCCGCGGTCACCGGGCTCTCGAGGTCCTCGGCCCGGCCCGCCTGCGCCGCCTCCGTGCGGCGGCGCTCCAGGTGCGAGGCCCAGTCGGCGAGGGCCATGAGGTCCCGGGTGCCGATCCGCCAGCGGGCGCCCGCGAGCAGCCGCACCAGGGCGTCCGAGCGACCGGGGTCGTCGAGGACCCGGAGGGTCGCGACGACGTCGGAGACCTCCGGGGTGCTGAGCAGCCCGCCCAGACCCACGACCTCGTAGGGGACGCCCCGGGCGGCGAGCTCCCGGCGGACGGGCTCGATCTGGGAGCGCTTGCGGCAGAGCACGGCCATGGTGGGCATCTGCTCCTCCGGGTCGCCGCGGTGCTGCTCGCGGCGCGCCAGGACGCGCTCCGCGAGCGCGACGGCCTCCTCGACGTCGGTCGCGTACCGGCTGATCCGCACCCGGCCGGTTCCGGCGCCGGGCCGCGGGGTGAGCTCGGGGACGGCGAGGGACGAGGCGCTGCGCGCCCACGCCGGCAGCGTCCGCAGGGGTGCAGCGAGGGTGTTGGCGACGTCGAGGATGCTCGCGTCGTTGCGCCACGCCGTGGTGAGGAAACTGGGCTCGGCGTCCTGGCCGGGCGTGACCGGGAACGAGTCGTAGAAGCCGAAGAGCTGCCCGGACGAGGCCCCGCGGAAGCCGTAGATGGACTGCTGCGGGTCGCCCACGGCCATCACGGAGTGCCCCTGGCCGAAGAGGGCGGCGAAGAGCCGCAGCTGGGCGTGCGAGGTGTCCTGGAACTCGTCCAGCAGCACCACGCGGTGCCGTTCCCGTTCGGTCCGGCGTGCGGCCGGGTCCTGTTCCGCCAGCCGGGCGGCGGCGGAGAGGAGGTCGCCGAAGTCCATGGCCTGGGCCTCGTGCTTGCGCCGGGAGAAGTCGGCCACGAGCTCGGCGAGGACCCAGGCGGTGCGCTGGTTGTCCTCGACCTTCTTCAGCTGGGCGCCGAGGGTCTTCTTCCGCCGGCCCGGCGGCGTCGTGGCCAGCTCGGCGAGCAGCCGGGACGCGAAGCGCTCCACGTCCACCGGGTCCACGAGGTGCTCCGCGCACGCGGACGCGAGGTCGAGGACGGCGGCGACCATGGTCGACTTCGCGGGCATGGTCTCGAGCAGCTCCCCGGTCCAGGCCTCGACCGTCTGCGCGGCGAGCTGCCACGTGCGGGCCTGGCCCAAAAGCGTGGTGTCGGGCTCGATCCCGATGCGCAGTCCGTAGTTGCGCACGAGGGTGTTGGCGTAGGAGTGGTAGGTGCTCACGGTCGGGTCCTGGGGGGCGGCCGGGAGGTCGTCCTCCTCGTCCCCGGCGGGTGCGACGAGCCCCTGGGCGCGCAGCCGGGCGAGCCGGGAGCGCATG
Source organism: Kocuria sp. NPDC057446 (assembly GCF_042802875.1). Taxonomy (NCBI): domain Bacteria; kingdom Bacillati; phylum Actinomycetota; class Actinomycetes; order Micrococcales; family Micrococcaceae; genus Kocuria; species Kocuria sp. NPDC057446. Next base: position 15,296 of record NZ_JBHVDI010000055.1, read on the forward strand.
CGCTCCCCCAGCTCGCCGGCGGCCTTGCGGGTGAAGGTCACGCCGAGGACCTGGTCCGGGGCCACGACACCGTTGGCCACGAGCCAGACGACCCGGTCGACCATCGTGGCGGTCTTCCCCGAGCCGGCGCCCGCGACGACCAGCCGCGGCGTGAGGGGGGCGGAGATCACCGCGGACTGCTGGGCCGTCGGCTGGTTGCCGCCGAGCAGCTCGGCGATCTCCTCGGGGCTGTAGCGGGGCTCGACGCCGCCGTAGGGGTGGTCGTCCGTGTCGTGCCGGGCGTGGTCGCCGGGGGCGTCGGTCATGGGCGCTGTCGTCTCCTGCTGTCCGGGTGGGGTGGGGCCGGGGGCCGTTCTCACGGTTCGCTCACCTGCCGTCCCTCGGCGCACAGGGGGCAGATCTGCGGCAGCTTGCAGTTGTGCCCGTTGAAGGCGCCCTCGGCCTGGTCGTGGCGGGCGGTGAACCGTTCCCCGGCCACGAGCTCCGCGGCCCGGGTGATCAGGTCCCGGGCCCAGGTGGCGTCCGGGCCGAGGGGGTCCTGCTGCTGCACGGACGGGGACTTGGCCCGGGTGCCGAGCTGGACGAGCAGGGCGCCGCCGGAGAGCTCCGTCACGGTGCCGCCGGGCAGCTCGAGGACGGTCTCGTCCGCGCCGGCGACCATCGCCGTGCCGGCCCCCGCCGTGAGCGCCACCTGGTAGGCGGCGAGCTGGGGGTGCTCGGCGATCTTCGCCCCGGCCGGCTGGTTCCGGCCGGTCTTGAGGTCGACGACGACGTAGCGGCCCTGCTCGTCGAGCTCCAGGCGGTCCACCCGGCCCCGGAGCAGGGCGTCGCGCGCCCGTCCCTGGACGAGCACGCTGAAGGCGCCCTCCACGGAGGCCAGCCGCCGGCCGTGCTTGCTGCGGGCGTCCAGGACGTACTGGGCGAACTTGCGCAGCATCTGCCGGGCCCGCTCGAGCTGCACCGTGGACTCCCAGGTGTCCGGCAGCCCCAGCGTGGGCCAGCGGCGCTCGAGCTCGGCGACCAGCTCGGAGCCCGACGCGTCCGGCAGGTCCTCCGCGACGGCGTGCACGAGGGAGCCGAGGCTGCGGCTGAGGTCGGTCGCGGCCTCGGCCCGCGAGGCGGCCACGAACCAGTCGAGGGGCGAGCGGTGGATGGTCTCGATCCGGGACGGCGAGACGGGCACGGGGACGCCGTCGTCGAAGACCGGAGCCGTGCTCGAGAGCTCCGCCGCGCCCCACCAGGTGTCGGGGTGGGCGCCGGGCACCGGGCGCCGGGAGGAGGAGATGCGGTGGAGCAGCCGGGCCGCGGCCTCGGAGCGCACCGGGTCCTCCTCGTGCAGCTGGACCCACTGCCGCAGCTCGGCCACGAGGGCGCGCAGGGTCATGGGCCGGGGGGCGTCCTGCACGGCCCGGGCGCCCTCCCCGGGCCGGCTCCCCGGGGGGTCGACGAGGTCGAGGAACTCCGAGGGCTGCTCGTCCTCGCCGGAGGCGGCCGTGACCACGAGCGTGCCGCAGCTGCGGGAGACCGCGGCGGAGAAGGAGCGCAGCTCGTCGTGGCGGACCTCCCGCATCCGGGTCACCGGGGTGACGCGCGCTGCCTGGTCGACGCCGAGGTCGAGCGCGTCGGTGAGCAGGTCCGCGCCGAGCAGCTGTCCGCGCAGGCGGGTGTTGGGCCACACGCCCTCCTGCACGCCGGCGACGAAGACCACCGGCCACTGGCGGCCCGCGGCGGTGGCCGGCGTCATGATCTCGACGGTCTCGTCGGTCGGGGCGCGGGCCGCCAGGGTGTCCATGGGCAGCTCCTGGTTGTCGATGTAGTCCAGGAACTGGGCGGGGCCGGCGCCGGGGAGGTGGTCCGCGTAGCGCTCGGCCGACTCGAACAGGCCCACCACGGCGTCGAGGTCGCGGTCGGCCCGCTCCCCCGCCGGGCCGCCCTCCAGCGCGCGGCGCCGCCAGGTCTCGGCCACCCCGGCCGCCTCCCACAGCGCCCACAGCACGGTCTCCGCCGTGGCGCCGTCCTCGCGCAGGGCACGGGTGCCGGCGGCGAGCATCCGGGCGATCCGCCGGGCGGGCACGGAGCGCACACCGGCGGCGTCGAGCGCCCCGGGGGCCACGAGGGCCTCGACGAGCAGGTCGTCGCTCGTGCGCACCCCACCCGCGGCGAGCTCCTCCGCGCGCAGCCGCTGGCGCAGCCGGCGGACGTCCATCGGGGAGGCGTTGCCGATCCGCGAGGACAGCAGCTCGACGGCGGCCTGGACGGTCAGGGCCTCGAACTGGGCGTCCGCCCCGCGGTCCGCGGCCGCCGCCTCGGTCACGATCCGCAGGGCACCCAGCAGCGGGCGCACCGCGGGTTCGTCGCGCACGGGGGTCTCCGCGGCGGAGGTGCTGACGGGCACGCCCAGGGCCGACAGCTGGCGCTCGAGGCCCTCGAGATAACGGCCGTTGCGCACCACCACGGCCATGTCCGCGAGCGGGACACCGTGCACCAGGTGCCGCTCCAGGACCTGGTGGGCGATCCAGCGGGCCTCGTGCAGCGGCGAGGAGAGCACCACCGTGGCGACCTCCCCCCGGGCGGGACCGCCGGCGACGCCCGGGGCGGCCGCCGCGCCGGCGGCTCCGGGCTCGTCGCCCTCCGCGGCGGGCCGGAGGTCGCGAGGGTGCCGGGCGCCGGCGACGGCAGGGATCCGCTCGGCCACGCGCTGCCACACCTCCGCGACGGCCGCGGGCATCCGGCGGCTCGCGCCGAGGACGTGCCGCCGGAGGGGGCGCCCGGGCTCGGCGAGACGGTCCTCGAGGGTGCGCAGCTGATCGGGCCGGGCCCCCCGGAAGCCCTGGACCACGGTGTCGGTGCAGGCGGTCAGGACGGTGTCCCGGCCCCGGCACAGCACGGCGAGCAGCCGGTGGATCGAGGGCGTCGCCTCGTGCAGGTCGTCCACGAGCACGAGGTCCAGCCGCTCCTGCTCGGCCCGCAGGAACTCCGGCCGGTCCTCGAGGACCCGTGCGGCCTCGGTCACGAGGGCCGCGGGGTCGTAGGACTCCGGCATCCGCAGCCGGCGCACGGCCTGGTACTCGGCCTGCATCGTGGCGGCCGCGACCCAGTCCGGGCGCTGCAGGCGCCGGGCGAGACCGCGGAGGTCGTCGGGGGCGAGGTCGTACTCGGACATCCGGTCGAAGAGCTCGCGCACCTCCTGGCGGAACCCGCGGGTGGACATCGCCTCCCGGAGGTCCGGGGGCCACACGACCGGGGCACCGACCCCCGCGGCGTGCCCGGCCATGAGCTCACCGATGAGCACGTCCTGCTCCGGGCCGGACAGCAGCTTGGGCCCGTGCGCGACGCCGGGGAGCAGCCCCTGGTTCTGGGCCCGCCGGAGCAGGTCGAAGGCGTAGGACTGCCAGGCCCGCACGGGCGGGGAGCTCATGGTGGCCGAGACCGCGGCCGTGAGGTCGTCCCGCAGCCGGGCCGCGGACAGCCGGGACGGCGTGAGCACGAGCAGCCGGTCCGGGTCCAGGCCGTCGCCGATCCGGCGCGCCGCCAGCTCCACGAGCACCCGGGTCCGCCCGGTCCCGGGACCGCCGAGCACGAGCCGGGGACCGCAGCCGGCACGGAGCCCGACGATCTCCTCCTGCTCGGCGCCCGGCCGCCACGGGGCGCGCTCCGGCGCGGAGCCGTGCGGGGGCACCAGGTTCCAGCGCACCGGGCCTGCCGCGGGCGCGACGGAGCTCGTGGCGTGGGTGCTGTCCTCGGAGTGCCGCATGGGTCTCATCACATCACGGGACTCCGACGGGCTAAGCACCGCGCGCCCGGCCCGCCCGTGGCGGCGGACGCGGCCTCCGGGACAGGGCGTCCGTGGCGGGTCCGACGGGGCCGGTACGGTGGGAGCCATGTCCTCGCCCTCAGGCCCCGCCGGCCCCACCGACCAGCTGCCCCTGTTCGACGCCGCCCCGCTGCGCTCGCCGAGGCCCGCTCCCCCCGCGGCGGAGGACGCCGCGGGGCAGGACGTGCTTTTCGACCTCGAGGGCTCGCCCGGCGACCCGGACGCGGCCCCCGCGTGGACCGAGGGGCCGCGCGCGTCCTTCGACCTCGAGACCACGGGCCGGGATCCGCACACGGCCCGCATCGTCACGGCGTCCGTGGTGCGCACCGACGCTGCGGGCGCGGTGACGGACGAGTGGGAGTGGCTGGCGGACCCGGGGGTGGAGATCCCCGAGGAGGCGGCCGCCGTGCACGGGGTGAGCACCGAGCGGGCCCGCGCCGAGGGACGGCCCGCCGCGGAGGTGGTCGCGGAGATCGCCGGCGTCCTGGGGGCCCTCTTCGCCGCGGGCACGCCCGTGCTGGTGTTCAACGCCTCCTACGACTTCACGGTCCTCGCCCACGAGGGCCGGCGCCACGGGGTCGACGTCCCGCAGCCCTTCCCGGTGCTGGACCCGTACGTGCTCAACAAGCAGGTGCACCGCTACCGGCGCGGCAAGCGCACCCTCGGCGCGCTGTGCGAGGAGTACGGGGTCGAGCTCACGGCGGCGCACACCTCGGCGGCGGACTCGGTGGCCACGGAACGGCTCGCGGTGCTGATGGCCCGCCGCTTCCCCGAGCTGGTCCGACCGGCGGCCGCGCTGCACGCCGACCAGGTCGGCTGGGCGGCGGAGCAGGCCGCGAGCCTCCAGGAGTACTTCCGCCGGACCCGCCCGGACGCCGTGGTCGACGGCGCCTGGCCGCTGCGCCGCCCCGAGGACGCCTGAGCGCTTCCCGGGACGGCGCCCGGCCGGACGGCGACCCGCGGGACCGCGTGGCCGACCGGGCTCAGGCGGCCGGGCGGGCCTCGGCCGCCGCGCGCGCGGCGGCCGGCAGGGCGGAGAC
>NZ_JBHVDI010000056.1:0-19812 GCF_042802875.1 Kocuria sp. NPDC057446
GTCCCGCAGGTGCCTCCTGCGGGACCCGCCCCTACCATGGACGCATGATCTTCAAGGCCGTGGGCGACTCCCGCCCGTATCCCGACCACGGCCTCGTCACGCCGCACGACTGGTCGGGCATCGCCCCGCGCCAGGTCCGGCTCGACGAGCTGATCACCACGAAGACCACCCTGGACCTGGCGACCCTGCTGGACGCCGACTCCACGTTCTACGGCGACCTGTTCCCGCACGTGGTCCGCTGGGACGGCCACCTCTACCTCGAGGACGGGCTGCACCGGGCGCTGCGGACCGCGCTGCACCACCGCACCGTGCTGCACGCGCGGGTGCTGGACCTCGCGCGGGGGCCGGGCGCGCGGGCGGGGGCCGAGCGGGGCGCGGTCAGGACGCCGCGCTGAGGGGCGGTCGCTCGGGTGCCAGCGGCACGGGGTGGCCCTCGGCGTCGAACTGCGCTCCCAGGCCCTGCTGGATGAAGCGGACGGTGGAGCGGATGTGCTGCTCCCGGGCCGCCCGGTCCTGGTCCGAGTTCTGGCCGCGGTCCGCCGCGGCGGTCAGGGAGCCGTGCACCAGGGCCGCGAGCTCCGAGATGTCGCCCGCCGGCAGATAGCCCTGGCCGATCGCGTCCCGCAGGATCGCGGCCAGCAGGCCCTGGAGCTCGCCCACGTGCTCGCCCAGCTTCTGGTAGTCCTCCGGGGAGAGGACGGTGCGCATGGTGGGGCCCGGGGGCAGGTGGCGCCGGGTGAGGTCCTCGATCTGGGCGCGGATGTAGACGGCGAGCCGGTCGACCGGGTTGGCGACGCCCTCCAGGTCGCGGCGCAGGTCGGTCATGAACCGTTCGGTCTCGTCCAGGGCGTAGGCCACGAGGAGCTCGCCCATGTCCGCGAAGTAGTTGTAGACCGCGGTGCGGCCCACGCCGGCGTTCTTGGCGACGTGCGTCATGGTCAGGCCGGTGAGGCCCTGCTGGTAGAGCAGCTGGCCGAAGGAGTCGAGGATCGCTCGTTTGGTGTTCTCCCGCTGCGCGGCGTTGGTGGCCGCAGAAATACGAGGCATGATGACACCTTATCTGTGCGTGTCACCAAATTATGCACACTTTGTTGAGCCTTGGTGACGGTGTGTCTGTCTATGACATCACCGTTTTCCGGCTCTGGAGTCCTCCGGGCCGACAGTCTGGGGAAACGTCCAGGAAACCCCCAGCGGGAAAGGGCGGGAGTCGGAGGGGCCCGGCCGTGCGGGAGCAGCCGCCGGGCCCCTGCCGGCTCACCGCTCCGCGGCCGAGCCGCCCTGCCAGAGGGAGTCGAACGGGGCGCGCGAGGTGATCCGGCGACGGATGCCGGCGGAGACGAAGGCCTTCGCCGTGCGGGCCGCCTCGAGGGGCTCGGCGCCCTTGGCCAGCTCCGCGGCGACCGCGGCCGCGAGCGTGCAGCCCGCCCCGGCCACAGGGACCTCGCCGACCTTGGCCTCGGAGAGCACCTCGAGGGTGGTCCCGTCGTAGAAGACGTCGACGGCGTCGGGGCCGGCCAGGCGCACCCCGCCCTTGGCGAGGACCACCGCGCCGGACGCCTCGTGGATCCGCCGGGCGGCCTCCTCGAGGTCCTCGACCGTGCTGATCTCGTCCATGCCGGCCAGGGAGAGGGACTCGAAGTGGTTGGGGGTCACGAACGTGGCCAGCGGCAGGATCCTCGCCTTCAGCGCCTCGTCGGTGTCCAGCGCCGCGCCGGGCTCCTGGCCCTTGCAGATGAGCACCGGGTCGAGGACGAGGTGGCGCGGCGCCAGCGCGGTGAGCACCTCGGCGGTCGTGGCGATGGTCTCGGGGCTGCCCAGCATGCCGATCTTGACGGCGTCGAGCGCGTGGGCGGCCGTGATCGCCTCGAGCTGCTCGCGCAGGACGTCCTGCGGCACGGGGAACAGGCGGTGGCCCCAGTCCGCGGCCGGATCGAAGGACACGATGCAGGTGAGCGCGAGGGAGCCGAAGACCCCCAGCTCCTGGAAGGTCTTGAGGTCGGCCTGGGCGCCGGCGCCGCCGGTGGCCTCGGAGCCCGCGATCGTGAGGGCGACGGCCGGCCGGTCGGCGGGGTCCGCGGCGGCGGGCGTGGGAACGGTGCTGGTGTCGGTCATGGGAGCCATTCTGCGCTCCCGTGCGCCGCCGGGGCCAACCGCGCGGGGCTAGACTGTACGTCGGTCTCCGGCCGGCACGCGACATCCCCACGGGACCCGCGGCGGCGGGAGGGGGCGCCCGGGTGGCAGGCGGACGCCCCGCGTCCGTCCAGCACACCGCACAGATCGAACCACGGCGCCGCCCCGCGCGGGCCGGCGCCGCGTCACAACAGATTGGTGACCGACCGTGTCCTCCTCCTCCGGCCCTGCCCCCGCCGGCTTCGCCCGCCGGCCCCGCACGTACTTCGACCTCGTCGTGGCGGCGTACTGCGTGGTCCTGGTGCTCTCCAACGTCGCCGCGACCAAGGGGGTCGCGTTCGGCCCCGTCATCACCGACGGAGGCTTCTTCCTCTTCCCCCTCGCCTACGTCCTGGGCGACGTCGTGGCGGAGGTCTACGGCTTCCGGGCGGCCCGCCGGGCCATCGTCACGTCCTTCGCCGCGGGGCTGTTCTCCTCGGTCGTGTTCTGGCTCGTCATCGCCCTGCCGCCGGCGGAGTTCTACGACGGGCAGGCGGCCTTCGAGTCCGTCCTGGGCCCCGTCCCGCTCATCGTGGCGGGCTCCCTGCTGGGCTACCTCGCGGGGCAGCTGCTCAACGCGTTCGTGATGGTCCGGATCAAGGCCCGCACCCGGGAGAGGCACCTGTGGGCCCGGCTGATCGGCTCGACCCTGGTGGGCGAGCTCGTGGACACCGTGATCTTCTGCACCGTGGCGGCCCCCGTCATCGGGATCACCACGACGGGCGACTTCCTCAACTACGTGGTGGTCGGATACGTGTACAAGGTCCTGGTCGAGGTGCTGGTCATGCCGGTGACGTACGCCGTGATCGGCTGGCTCAAGCGCCGTGAGCCGACCTACGGCGCCACCGTCCCCGCGGGGGAGGCGCTCGCGCCCCTGCGCTGAGGGGCGCTGCGGCCGGCACCGGCGGCGCTCCCGGCGGCTCGGCTCAGAAGCCGAGATAGGCCAGCTGCGCGCCCACCGAGCGCCGGGCGGCGGGCAGCACGTGCGCCGGGACGTCGGCGTAGATCCGCGCCGTGATGGCCTCGAGCGTCGCGGCCCGGCCCAGGGCGCGCAGCGCCTCCCGCACCTCGGCGAGGCGCTCCATCCGGTGCTCGAGGAGCTCCTCGCACACCGCCTCCACGTCCTCCCGCACGTCCGCGTGCGCCGGGAGCACCAGGGCGTCGCCCAGCACGGCCAGGCGCTGCAGGGAGCGCAGGTAGTCGCCCAGGCTCCCGTCCGGGTGGTCGAGCATCGTGGTGCCCCGCCCCAGGACCGTGTCGCCCGTGAGCACCGAGCCGGAGGTGCGCGGGACGCTCCCCGCGCCCGCGGCCGGGGCGTCGTCGGGCAGGTGGAAGCTCACGGAGTCGGAGGTGTGGCCGGGGGTGTGCAGCACCCGGATCCGGCACCCGGCGGCCTCGATCGTCTCGCGGTCGACCAGGGGGTCGGCATCGCGGCAGAACTCCGGCAGGAAGGCGCGCACGGGCGCACCGGTGAGCGCGTGGAAGGCGTCGACGGCCTCGGTGTGGTCGGCGTGGCGGTGCGTCACCAGGACCAGCACGGTCCGCCCCGCGGCGGCCAGGGCGGCGAGGTGGCCGCGATCGGCGGGGCCCGGGTCCACGACGACGGCGTCCGCCTGCCCCGGCGCCCCGATCAGCCACGAGTTCGTGCCGTCGAGGGTCATGGGGCCCGGATTGGGGGCGGTCAGCCGCCGGGTCAGGGCGGTGGTGCGGATGCCGGCGTCCTGGGTCATGCGGGCAGACTATCCGAGCCCGGCGGGGACCGGTGCCCCGGACTCCGGAGCCCGGCTCAGCCCGTGGCCAGCAGGGCCTCGAGCCGGCTGAAGGAGCCCCGCCACGCCGCGGCCGCTCCCGGGTGGACGGCAGGGGGGAGCGGCCCCTGCGTGAGCACCAGCAGGGTGCCCCCGTCCCCGGTGGCGACGAACTCGGTGCGCGTGAGCACGTGGCTCGCGGTGGGCTCGCCGTCCGGCCCGGGCAGCGCCTCGCGGCCCTCGAGCAGGACTCCCGGCTCGACCCGCGAGTACGTGCCGTGCACCGGGGCGACCTGGGCGGGGTCGGCGTCCTGCACCAAGCGGAACTGCTGCCGGCCCCCGGCCCGGACCTCGAGCAGCACGGACTCCCGGGGCACGCTCCAGCCGGGTGGGCCGAACCAGGCGGCGAGCCGGTCGGGCTCGGTGAAGGCGGCGAAGACCGCGGCCGGAGGGTGCGCGAGGGGGTGGGAGACGGAGAGGACCTCCGCGGGGTCCAGGTCGGTGACGTCCATGCCTCCCATTGTCCCCGGTCGTCCTCGGCCCCCGCGACGGCGGTCGGTACAGTGGCGCACGTGAGCACCGAACCTGCGCGGGAGCCGGGGGCCCGCGAGCCCGGCGCACGGCCGGCCTGGGTCACCGCGCTCAAGGGGGGTGCGCTCCTGCTGCTGCTGGCCCTGGCCGTCTGGTACCTCATCGGCCACGAGCTGCCCACCGTGGAGCAGATCCGGGTCTTCGTCGAGGGCTTCGGCGCGTGGGGCCCGCTCGTCTTCGCCGCGGTCTTCGTCCTCGTGGCCGCCACGCCGATCCCGGTGACGATCATGGCCGTGTCGGGGGGCTTCCTCTTCGGCATGGCCCAGGGGAGCGTGGTCGGGGTCGTGGCCACCACGGCCGGGGCCTGGCTGGGGTACTGGCTGGCCCGGTTCCTCGGCCGCGACGCCCTCTACCGGCTCGCGGGCAACCGGGTCGAGCTGGTGGAGCGCAAGCTCCTCGGGAAGGGCTTCCTCACGGTGCTCGTGCTCCGGCCCGTGGTGCCCAACTGGACCCTCAGCTACGGTGCGGGACTCGTGCGCATCCCGCAGCGCGACTACCTCGGGGCGACCCTGCTGGGCGGGATGCCGGGGCAGGTGAGCTTCGCCGCCGTGGGGGCCTTCACGTCCCGGCCGTCGTGGTCGGCACTGGCGGTGGTCGCCGCGTCCTGGGCGGTCGTGGTGGTCGTGGCCGTGCTCTCCTGGCGGCGGTCACGGCGGGAGACCGGGTCCGAGCGCGAGACCGAGCCCGAGGCGGACGGCGTCGGAACGGCCGAGTAGCCCGAGCGGGCGCAACCGGGCGGGCAGCCCGGACACGACGGCGCCCGGCCCTCGGGACGAGGACCGGGCGGACGTCGTTGGCGGGGCGACCTCCGGGTCGCTCCGCGGGGGTCAGGTCCTGTCGCGGACCGCGGTGGACCCGTCGGTCGGCTCGTTGCCGAGGAGGTGGAGCTTGCCGCTCTTGCGGTCGGCGAGGTACTCCTTCATCTCCTTCTTGATGACGGGCAGCAGGAAGTAGACGCCGAGCAGGTTGACGAAGCCGCAGACGAACAGCGCCGCGTCGGCGAAGGCGATGACCTCGCTGAAGGTCAGGACGCAGCCGGAGACGGTGAAGAACAGGTAGATGAAGCGGAAGATGTTGTCGCTGAGCCGGCTGCGACCGAACAGGAACTCCCACGCCTTGAGGCCGTAGTAGAACCAGGTGATCAGGGTGGAGAACGCGAACAGGATGACCGCGACGGCCAGGATGATCGGGAACCAGGGGATCACCGTGGCGAAGGCGTCGGAGGTGAGGATGACGCCGTCGGGAGCGCCGCCACCGGCCTGCACCTGGTCGATGCCGGCCTGCAGGCTGGGGGCACTGGCGATGACGATGGCCAGGGCCGTCATGGTGCAGATGATCACGGTGTCCACGAAGGGCTCGAACATCGCCACGAAGCCCTCGCTCACGGGGCGGCGGGTCTTGACGGCCGAGTGGGCGATCGGGGCGGAGCCGAGGCCGGCCTCGTTCGAGAACGCCGCGCGCTGGAAGCCCACGATCATGACGCCCAGGACGCCGCCGGCCATGCCCTCGGGCGAGAACGCGCCGTTGATGATCGAGGCGAACGCCGCGGGCACCTGGTTGAGGTTGACGAGGATGACCACCAGGCACGCGGTGACGTAGACGGCGGCCATGGCGGGCACGAGCCGGCTGGTGGTGGCGCCGATCGACTTGATGCCGCCGATGATGACCAGGCCCACGAAGCCCGCGAGGATCAGCCCGAAGACGAGGGCCGCCCCGGCGCTGCCGAGGAAGCCGTCGGCGCCGCCCGTCACGTTCCGCGCCTGCGCGAAGGTCTGGTTGGCCTGGAACATGTTGCCGCCGGCCGCGCCGAAGAGGAGGATCGCGACGGCGAAGATGCCGGTGAAGATCTTGGCGACGACGTTGCCGAACCTGCCGTACGCGACGAGCAGGTACCGGAACGGGCCGCCGCTGACCGTGCCGTCCTCGTGCACCTCGCGGTACTTCACGCCCAGGGTGCACTCCGCGAACTTGGTGGCCATGCCGAGCAGGCCGGCCACGATCATCCAGAACGTGGCACCCGGACCGCCCAGGGCCATGGCCGCGCCCACACCGGCGATGTTGCCCAGGCCCACGGTCCCGGACAGCGCGGAGGTCAGCGCCTGGAAGTGCGGGACCTCACCGGGGTCGTCCTTGGACGAGAACTTGCCCCGCACCACGTCCCAGGACACCTTGAGGCCGCGGAACTGGATGAAGCCGAAGTAGACGGTGAAGATCACGCCGGCCGCGATGAGCCAGGCCACGACGAACGGGAAGCTGACGCCCGCGATGGTGATCGGGTAGAAGACGATGTTGTTGAAGATCTCGGTGATCGGAGCGAACGCACTGTTGATGGCGTCGTCGATCGCCGCGAGCCATCCGACTTCGTCGGTGACGGTAGTCATGGGTAACGCCTGTGTGATCTGCATCTCACCACTACACATTGTGGACAGCCGGTTGGCAACAGACACGCTTGTCGCCGAAAGAGCCATCTTGTCGTGGCAACGAAGATTTAACACGGAACGGCCCGGCTCTCCCGCCTCGACGTCACATCGGGGAGGGGAGCCGGGCCGCCTGCGGTGCCGGGGCGGCGTCGTCGTCGACGCCGGTGGCGGGTCAGCGGCCGGTGCCGGATCCGCTGGTCAGGTACTGGGGGGCGGTCATGGCGCACACGTTCAGGCCGCGCGCGAGGTCGCTGCCGGCCTGGCGCACGACGCCGCCCATGGAGGTGGTGCGGGCCGGTGCTGCCGCGCGGCCGATGGCGATGAAGAGAAGGGCGGGAAGGCCGAGGACGAGGAGGAGAGCCATGGGACGAGACAACTTTCTGTGGGCGGTGCGGAGGGGCCCGTTGGTCGGAGAATGGAGCGCCGGGTGGTCCGGCGGAGAACGGTGCCCTGGGTGACATCTAAAGTCTAACGGGCCGCTCATGATAAATTCAATGTGAGAACCCTCACGAAAGGAGTGAATCGTTGCGTCTTGACGATATTGACCAGCAGATCATTGCGTCACTGGTCCAGGACAGCCGGGAGAGCTACGCGGCCATCGGCCACAAGGTGGGGCTGTCGGCCCCGGCGGTGAAGCGGCGGGTCGACGTCCTGCAGCAGACGGGGGCCATCAAGCGCTTCACCGCGGAGCTCGACCCGTCGGTCCTGGGGTGGAACATCCAGGCGTTCGTGGAGCTGCACTGCGACGGCGGGCTGTCGCCGTCGATGATGCGCACCATGGCCGCCGACATCGCCGAGGTGACCGCCGCCTACACGGTGACCGGCGAGGCGGACGGGATCTTCCTCATCCGGGCCGAGAACACGACCCACCTGGAGGACGTCATGGTGCGGATCCGGGAGTGGAAGGGCATCAACCACACGAGGAGCTCGGTCATCCTCTCGCATCTCTGAGCGCGGTCCCCCGGGCTCTGGAATACTGGGCCCACAGCACCGTCGTCACCACAACGGAGGACCGGCCATGGAGAACGCAGCGGAATCAGTCGTCGTCGTCGGGGTGGACGGATCCCCCCAGTCCGTGGAGGCACTGCGCTGGGGCGCACGGCTCGCCCCCGCGTACGGGGCCACCGTCAAGGTCGTGGGGGCCTGGGAGAACCCGCCCGAGTACGTCAACTTCGTGCACTTCAAGGACGACCGGTTCGACGAGCTCGCCCGGGAGCGGGTGGACCGGGCCGTCCGCGAGGCGTTCGGCGAGGACGTGCCCGCCGGACTCAGCACCGTGGTGGAGTTCGGCCATCCCTCCAAGGTCCTGATGCGCCACTGCGAGGGAGCCGAGATGCTCGTGGTGGGACGCCGGGGCCACGGCGGTTTCAAGGGGCTGCTGATGGGGTCGACCAGCTCCGCGTGCGTCGCCCACGCCCCGTGCCCGGTGCTCGTGCTCCCCGAGGAGACCGTCGAGGCCGGTCGGGCGGAGGCGGCCGGGTGGTCCGAGGGGACCGCAGCCGCCGGCTGAGGGCCCCGGCCGGGGGGCCGGGCGGATCGTTCGTGTCCCCCGAACGGACGCCGGCACCGCGGCGCGCGCCGGACCCCGCTCTGTGATACTGATCACGTCACCGTGAGCACTCGAGCAGAGGACCTGGAATGAGCAACGGAACCGCAGCAGCGATCGTCGTCGGCGTCGACGGATCCCCGCAGTCCGTCGAGGCGCTGCGCTGGGCGGCGCGGACGGCGCCGTCCCTCGGCGCGGGCATCAGGGCCGTCGGGGCCTGGGACTATCCGCCCGAGTACGCCGGGTACGTCCCGCTGGGCAGCGACAACTTCGACGAGATCACCCGGAAGAAGGTGGACAAGGCGGTCCGCGAGGCGTTCGGCGACGACGTCCCGGCCGGGCTCAGCACCTCCGTGGTGTTCGGCCACCCCTCGAAGGTGCTGGTGCACGAGAGCGAGGACGCCACGATGCTCGTCGTCGGGCGCCGGGGCCACGGCGGGTTCCGCGGGCTGCTCCTCGGCTCGGTGAGCGCCGCCTGCGTCGCGCACGCGAAGTGCCCGGTGCTCGTGATCCACGAGCACGCCGGGGCGGACGGGCCGGCTCAGGACCGGCCCGCGTAGTAGCGGCCCAGGACCTCGTCCCGGTACTCGAAGTACGTGCCGTCGGCCATGGCCTCGCGGGCGCCGTCCACCATGCGCACGACGAACCGCTCGTTGTGGATCGACGTGAGCGTCGCGGACAGGCGCTCCTTGGCCTTGAACAGGTGGTGCAGATAGGCCCGGGTGTAGTGGGCGCACGTGTAGCAGTCGCACCCGGCGTCGATCGGCGTGAGGTCCGTGCGGAAGCGGGCGTTGCTGACGGTGAAGCGGCCGTCAGGGGCGTACACGGCGCCGGAGCGGGCCACCCGGGTGGGGGAGACGCAGTCGAAGGTGTCCGCGCCGTTCTCGAGGGCCGTGAAGATGTCGTCCGGCTCCGAGATGCCCAGCAGGTGCCGGGGCCGGTTCTCGGGCAGCTCCTCGTTGCACCAGCGCACGATCGTGCCCAGGTTCTCCTTCTCGAGGGCACCGCCGATCCCGAAGCCGTCGAAGTCCATCGCGCCCAGGTCGCGGCACGCCTTCCGGCGCAGGTCCTCGTACTGGGCGCCCTGGATCACGCCGAACAGGGCCTGGTACGGGCGGTCGGCGCGCTCCTCGGTGAGCCGGGCGTGCTCGGCGACGCACCGCTGCGCCCACCGGCGGGTCCGCTCGAGGGACGTCTCCTGGTAGCCGCGGGAGTTGTGCAGCGTGGTCAGCTCGTCGAAGGCGAACATGATGTCCGCGCCGAGCCGGTGCTGCACCTGCATCGAGATCTCCGGCGTGAAGCGGTGGACGTCCCCGTTGATGTGGGAGGTGAACGTCACCCCGTCGTCGTCGACCCGCGCCATGCGCTCCTTGCCCGTCGCGACGTCGTCGTCCCCCGCCGCCGAGGCCGCGGCCGTGGACATGTCGATGACCTTCCGGAACCCCGAGCCCAGGGACATCACCTGGAAGCCCCCGGAGTCCGTGAAGGTCGGGCCGGACCAGTTCATGAACGCGCCGAGCCCGCCCGCGGCGTCCAGGACCTCCGCGCCGGGCTGGAGGTAGAGGTGGTAGGCGTTGGCGAGCAGGGCCTGGGCGCCGAGCTCCGCCATGGACTCCGGCAGCACGGCCTTGACGGTGGCGGCGGTGCCGACGGGCACGAAGGCCGGGGTCCGGATCGTCCCGTGCGGGGTCGTGATCGTCCCGGTGCGGCCCAGGAACGGGCCGCCGTTGGCCCGGACGCGCCCGCCGGGGATCGCGGCGGTCTCCGCGAGGCGGTGCTCCACCTCGAAGCCGAAGGCGGAGCGGGCGGCGGTGGGGAGCAGGATCTCGTCTGGTGCGGGCACCCGTCCATTGTGCGCCACGGCGCGGACGCGGGCGGGCGCCCGGCCGTCAGCCGTGCGCCCTCAGCGGCCCCAGCCGGCGTGGGCCACGGCCTGGCGCACCAGATCCCCGCGGCCCCCGGCGAACTCCGCCTGCACCTCGGGGCTGAGGGCCTCCTCCGGGCTCATCCAGGACAGCTGCAGGGCGTCCTGGCGCGGACTGCACTCCCCGCGCACCGGCACGATGTAGCTCAGCGCCACGGCGTGCTGGCGGTCGTCGGTCAGCCCGGTCTCGGACGGGGAGGGGAAGAACTCGGCCACGGCGAAGGGCGTGGTGGACACCGGCAGCTGCGGGAACGCCATGGCGCCCAGGTCCTTCTCCAGGTGGCGCAGCAGCGCCGCCCGGATGGTCTCCCGGTACAGCACCCGCCCGGAGACGAACGTGTACATCATCTCGCCCTCGGGGGTCGCCTGCAGCAGCAGCCCGATCTCGGAGAGGTAGCCCAGCGGGTCGAGCCGGACCGGCAGGGCCTGGACGTAGACCATCGGCAGACGGCGGCGCGCCTCCTGCAGATCGTCCTCGTTGAGCCAACCGGGGTTCGGATCGGGGGTGCGGAGGAAGTTCATACTGCTGTTCTATCCCAAGACCCCGGGCAGGACCACGGTCACCACCGCGCCGGGCGGCCGGTTCAGCGCTCAGCGGAGCCGGTGGCGGCGGCCCCGCTCAGGGGCGGGCCAGCCGGGCGGCGGCCTCCAGCACCGTCCACGCCTGCACCTGGGTGGACAGCTCGACCGGCACGCCGGGGCGCTGCGCCTCGTCGGCGTGCCGCGCCGGGTCCGGGGAGAAGATGGCCACCGTCTCACCGGCGGGCTCCGACGCCGGGCCCCCCGGCGCGCTGAAGTCCACCGCCGGGTCGAACTCCCGCCGGCCCGCCCACAGGGCGTCGGCGGTGCCCGTCACGAGGGCGGCGGCGGTGCGGCGGGCGTCGGCGGGCAGGTCCGGGTGCAGGGCGGCGCCGGCCAGGTAGCGGGCCAGGATCCCGCTGAACAGGCCGCCGTCCCCGCCGCCGTGGGTGCGCAGGACCGGGCGCCCGTCCAGCTCGCGGCCGTACTCCTGCGCGGCGCCGGCCACCACGTCGGCGGCCGTGCGCAGCAGGTCCGCCCGCTGCTCCTCGCCCGTGCCCGGACCGCCCGCGAGCTCGAGGAGCACGCCGAGCACGGGCCCGGAGCTGTAGCTGAACAGCCGGTCGTCCCGGCGCGTCACCTCGGTGCCGGACCCGGCGGCCACCAGGCGCAGGCCGTCGTGGAAGACCTTGCGCTCCGGGTTCCAGAGGGTGCTCCGCAGCCAGGCGAGCACCGCGCCCGCCTGCTCCGGCCGGTGCGTGCGCACGAACCCCAGGGCGGTGGGTGCCGAGGACGCCGTGTTCTTGACCTCGTGGCGGGTGTTCCAGAAGACGCCGCCGCCGAGGTCCCCCGTGTGGCCCCGCTCGAGCCGGGTGAGCAGGGCGCTGCCCGCGTCGAGGCACGCCACGTCCGGTCGCCCGGTCAGGGCGCGGTCCAGCTCGGCGAGACGGCCCACGGCCAGCAGCAGCCACGCCATGTCGTCGTAGTAGGAGTTGTGCGTGACCCGGCCGCCGCTGCGCAGGGTGATGCCCCGCAGCACGCGGTGCCCCTCGCGGCGGAACCGCCGGGCCCGCCCGGGGTCGTCCAGGTGCCGGAGCCCGGCGTCCACCAGCGCGTCGAGCAGGTGCGCCTGCCACCAGTAGTGCCACGGGGCCTTCGGCGACGTGGGGCGCGGGTGCGCCGGAGCGCCGAGCAGGGTCCCGGGCACCCCCAGCGCCCGCCCGCCGAACAGCTCCAGGACCGAGCGGGCCGCCTTGTCGGCCCGCGCCGCGGCGGCGGCACCGGTGTGCCCGGCCGCACCGGCGGCCACCGTGGGGCCCGGGTGCCCGGGCTGTCCGGCGGGGTCGTCGGTCGTGGGGTAGCGCGCGGCGCGCGCGCCGGTGGTCGGGGGCATGGCGAGCTCCTGTGCTGGCGGGGATGACGTGCTGCCCCCGAGCCTAGGCGCTCGCCGGGGGGCGGGGCCCGCCGTGCTCCCGTGCGGGACCGCGGTGGAGCCGCCGGTGCAGGGCCTCGGCCGGTCCGGGCAGGCCGCGCCGCTCGAGCAGGGCCGCGCCGAGCAGCGTGGCCAGCCACACGGCGGAGCCGAGCAGCAGCGCGGCCGTGGGCGTCAGGGCACGGCCGAGCCCCAGCGCGAACGGTGGCAGCAGCACGGTGAACAGCACGGACTGCGCGAGGTATCCGGTCATCGACCGGCGGCCGAGGGCCTGCAGCGCCCACAGCACGGGGTGCTCGCGCGCCCGGCCGGCCCCGGTACCGGGGCGTAGCACCCGGTCGCAGACGAGCGCCACCACCAGCGCGTAGCCGACCCCCTGCGCGGCCCCGGTCAGTGCGTCCGCGCCGGTGAGCACGGACCCGGCGGCCGGTGAGGGGTCGAGCCGGTCCGTGGTCAGGAGCCCGGTGCCGAATCCCGTGAGGAGCCCGGGCCCGATGCACACCAGGGCGATCCGCAGCAGCCGGCCACGGCGGGGTCCGGGATCCTCCAGCACCCGGTACCGGCTCAGGGCCAGCCCGAGCAGCAGCATGGGCAGCAGGCCCAGCAGCTGCAGCGGCGCGAAGGAGACCACCCCGAGCCCCTCGGCGAGCCCGAGGGCCAGCCGCTCCGGGACGGTGTCCGCCACCAGGCTGGGGAAGGCCGGCGTGCCGGGGGTCCGCACGGCCCAGCTCGCCGCCCCGTAGAGGACCATCAGCACCGCGCCGAGGGCGGAGAGGACCACGAGGGTGCGCGTGCTCTCGGCGATCAGCACGGCGAGGAGGAGACCCCCGAAGGCGTAGGCGGTGATGATGTCCCCGGGGAAGAGCAGGCACGCGTGCAGGGCCCCGATGAGGACCAGCCACCCGTAGCGGCGCAGGAGCAGCCGGCGCGCCAGCGGCAGCGGTGTGCCGCGGCCGGCCTCCCGCGCGGCGATCTGGCCCACGCCGTAGCCCACCAGGAACGAGAACAGCGGGAAGCCGCGGCCGTCCACGAGCATCGACATGGCCATGTTGACGACGTCGTCCGCCGTCCACCCGGCGGTGTCCGCGCCGGCGCCCAGTGTCCGGTTCCGGGGGCCGTCGGTCGGACCGGGCACCCAGATCCACACCGTGATGTTGGCGACCGCGATGACCCAGAGCATCAGCCCCCGCGCCACGTCCGGCGCCGGGACGCGGTCCGTCCCCCGGGGGGTGTGCGGGGCGCTCACGCGCCGGCCCCGGTCCGCAGGGCGCGGCCGCTCTCGAGCACGAGCGGCTCGCCGGTCACGGGGTGCACGAGGGCGATCCGGCGGGCCAGCAGCTGCAGCGGCCGACAGGGGTCCTCGGCGTCCGCCGGACGGACCTGCGGGTACAGGGGGTCGTGGCGGACGGGGATGCCCAGACCGGACAGGTGCACCCGGATCTGGTGGGTGCGCCCGGTCTCGGGCCGGAGGGCGTAGGGCGCCCACGTCCCCTCCTCGTCCTCGAAGGGCGGGCCGGCCGCCGCGACCGCGGTGCGCGCGTTGACCGGGCCCGGGACCTCCCGCGCCTGCAGGCAGGCGCGGTCCTTGACGATGCGGGACTCGACGAGGCGCGGGAGGCGCAGCCCGGTCCGGTGCCCGGCCACGGCCTCGTACTCCTTGGTCACCGCCCGCTCCTGGAAGAGGACCTGGAACCGTCCCCGGGTGCCCGGGTCCCGGGAGAGGAGCAGGACCCCGGCGGTGCCGCGGTCCAGGCGGTGCAGCGGGGAGAGCCGGTCCTCGCCGCGGGCGCGGCGCAGCTTCACGAGCGCGCTCTGCGCCACGAACGCGCCGCGCGGCGTGGTGGGCAGTCCGTGCGGCTTGTCGACCGCCAGCAGCCACTCGTCCTCGAACAGCACCGGCAGGTCCCCGGGCAGCTCCGGCTCCTCCGGCAGGGCCCGGTGGTACCAGACCGAGCCGCCGGGACGGACGGGGGCGTCGTGGGCGACGGGCCGTCCGGCGTCGTCGACGATCCCGCCGGACGCGAAGAGCTCCTCGAGCTCGGCCGCGGACGCGGGGAACCTGCCCAGCAGGTGGTCGCGGACGGTGCCGTCGGATCCGGGCCCCGAGGGCGGCATCCGCACCCGGACCGGGTCCACCCCGTCCCGCAGCGGCAGGGGAACGGGAACGTGCCGACGACGTCGCATGGTTCACGATCGTGCTCCGGCCGCGGCCCGTTGTCCACTCCGCGGGCCCGCGTTCCACCGGTGCGCCGATCCTGCGAGAATGGTTGCGCACCGTCACCCGCCCGCCGACCGGAACGAGGCCCATGTCAGCCGAAGAAGTCGTCCTCCTCGACGACGCGCACCGACCCATCGGCACCGCGCTCAAGGCCGGGGTGCACACCACGGACACCCCCCTGCACCTCGCGGTCTCGTGCTACGTGCTCGACGACGACGGGAGGCTGCTGCTGACCCGCCGGGCGCTGGCCAAGAAGACCTGGCCGGGGGTGTGGACCAACAGCTTCTGCGGCCACCCGGGCCCCGGCGAGGGGTTCGTCGAGGCCATCGCGCGCCGCGCCGGCCAGGAGCTGGGCTTCGAGGTGTCGGGGATGACCGAGGTGCTCCCCGACTTCCGCTACCGGGCGGTGGACGCCTCCGGGATCGTGGAGAACGAGTTCTGCCCCGTCTACGTGGCACGGGCCACCGGGCAGCCGCGGCCGCTGCCCGCGGAGGTCGCGGAGGTCGCCTGGATCGCCCCGGAGGAGCTCTTCGCCGCGGCCGAGGCCGCGCCGTTCCTGCTCAGCCCGTGGCTGCTGGAGCAGGTCGCGGACGACCGGCTGCGCGGGGCGCTCACGGGGCGGGCCGCGGTCCGGCCGTAGCCGTCCGGCCGCCCCTCACTCCATCCGGCCGGCCAGGCCGGCGGCCACCGACTCGAGGGCGGCGCGCAGCGCCAGGATGGCCGGGCGGTGCGCGCTCGACCCCCGGATCGAGGTGAACACCGTCCGCCGGGGCCCGGACGGCAGGTCGACCAGCCGGCAGGGCGAGTCCTCGCCCACCCACATGAGGTCCGGCATGAGCGCCACGGCGTTGCCGGACTCCACGAGCCGGGTCTGCGCCTGGAGGTCCGCCGTCGAGAACCGGACGTCGGGCTCGAAGCCCGCCCGCCGGCACAGCTGCTCGCCCCAGTGCCGCGAGGCCGCCCCCCGGGGCTCCATCACCCACGGCAGCTCCTGGGCGTCCCGCAGGGAGGCGACGGACGCGTGCTCCGGGCCCGGGGGGACGGCCAGGCGGATGGCGTCCGTGATCAGCCGCCGCCGGTCCAGGTCCGGGTGGTGGGCGGCGGCGTGGCTCGGGTACTGCTCCGCCACGACCACGTCGAACTCCCGGGTCCACGTCTCGTAGAGGGCCCGCTCCGGCTCGGCCTGCACCATCTCGACCCGCACGTCCGGGTGCTCGCGGCGCATGGTGCCCAGCACGTCCGGCAGCAGCGCCAGGGCCGCGGACTGGAACACGGCGACCCGCACGGTGCCGCTGACCGTGCTCAGCGACGCCGCGAGGTCCGACTCGGTGCGCTCCAGGACGTCCAGCAGCTCGGTGGTGCGCGCCACGAGGATCTCCCCCTGCGGGGTGAGCTGGACCCGCCGGCCGGCCTTCGCCAGCAGCGCCACCCCGGCCTCCTTCTCCAGCGCCGCGAGCTGCTGGGAGACGGCCGAGGGGCTGAAGTTCAGGGCGGCGGCGACCTCCGCGAGGGTGCCCCGCAGGGCCAGTTCCCGCAGCAGCCGCAGCTTGCGCACATCCAGCATTCCGACGCCCTCCAACAATTAGTATTACTGACGGATCAACTGTGGAATTCTTCACTTTATCCGAATCGTTCCGGGGCGCACACTGGACGTACCGCAGTGATCTCGACCCAACCCAGGGAGTACCACCCATGACGACGATCCCCGTCCCCCCGGCAGTGCAGGTCCCCGGCCGCCCCGCGGCGGGACGTACCCTTCCCCACGCCGCGATCCCGGCGTCCCTGCCCGAGCAGGCCGTGGCCACGGTGCGCCGCTGGCTCACCGAGGCGGAGCAGTTCCCGAAGGACGCCTCGGGGGAGCAGCTGGCAGGGGTGCTGAAGGATACCGGCGGGCTGGACTTCACGGTCGGCTTCGTCGACGGCGTCATCCGCCCGGAGGACATCAAGGTGGCCGCCCGCAACCTCGCGCGGCTGGCGCCGAAGGTCCCCGGCTTCCTGCCCTGGTACCTGCGCACCGCGGTGCGCACCGGCGGGGCCCTGGCCCCGGTCGCCCCGCAGGCCGTGATCCCGGCGGCGCGCAAGGCGCTGCGCGAGATGGTCGGGCACCTGATCGTGGACGCGAGCGAGGCCAAGCTCGGGCGGTCGATCGCCAGGATCCGCAAGGACGACGTCCGGCTCAACATCAACCTGCTCGGCGAGGCCGTGCTCGGCGAGCGCGAGGCCGACCGCCGGCTGCAGGGCACCCACGAGCTGCTGGCCCGGCCGGACGTGGACTACGTCTCCATCAAGGTGTCCTCCACCGTCGCCCCGCACTCGCCCTGGGCCTTCGACGAGGCCGTGGCCGAGGTCGTCGAGAAGCTGACCCCGCTCTACGCGCGGGCCGCCTCGTTCGCCACCCCGAAGTTCATCAACCTGGACATGGAGGAGTACAAGGACCTGGACATGACCCTCGCGGTCTTCACCCGGATCCTCGACCAGCCCCAGTTCAAGGACCTCGAGGCCGGCATCGTGCTGCAGACCTACCTGCCCGACGCCCTCGAGGCGATGATCCGCCTCCAGGAGTGGGCCGCCGCCCGCCGCGCCGCCGGCGGCGCCTCCGTGAAGGTGCGCGTGGTCAAGGGCGCGAACCTGCCCATGGAGCAGGTCGAGGCCTCCCTGCACGACTGGCCCCTGGCGACCTGGGGCACCAAGCAGGACTCGGACACCCACTACAAGCGGGTCCTCAACTACGCGCTGCAGCCGGAGCACGCCGATGCCGTGCGCATCGGCGTGGCCGGGCATAACCTCTTCGACATCGCCTTCGCCTGGCTGCTGGCCGCCGAGCGCGGCGTGGCCGACGCGGTGGACTTCGAGATGCTGCTCGGCATGGCCACCGGCCAGGCCGAGGCGGTCAAGCGCGACGTCGGCTCCCTGCTGCTCTACACCCCGGTGGTGCACCCGGCCGAGTTCGACGTGGCCATCGCCTACCTGATCCGCCGGCTGGAGGAGGGCGCGAGCCAGGAGAACTTCATGTCCGCGGTCTTCGAGCTCTCGGCCAGCGAGGAGCTCTTCGAGCGGGAGAAGAACCGTTTCCTCGCCTCGCTCGCCGCGCTCGACGACACCGTGCCGCTGCCGAACCGGGTCCAGGACCGCCGTCTGCCGGAGCTGCCCGCCCCGACCGACGCCTTCGCGAACACCCCGGACACCGATCCGGCCGTGGCCGCCAACCGGGACTGGGGCCGGGCGATCATCGAGCGGGTCCCCGGCTCCCGGGCCGGGGTGGAGACCGTCACCGCCGCGGCGCTGCGGACCGAGGGGCAGCTCGACCGCGTCATCGGCGCCGCCCTCGAGGCCGGCCGCGACTGGGCCGCCCTCACCGGCGCCCAGCGGGCCGAGGTGCTCCACCGCGCCGGGGACTCCCTCGCCGCCCGCCGTGCCGAGCTGCTCGAGGTCGCGGCGGCCGAGGCCGGCAAGACCCTCGACCAGTCCGACCCGGAGATCAGCGAGGCGATCGACTTCGCCCACTACTACGCCGAGCGCGCCCGGGAGCTGGACGAGGTCGACGGCGCGTCCTTCGTGCCGTCCCGGCTGACCGTGGTCACCCCGCCGTGGAACTTCCCGGTGGCCATCCCGGCCGGTTCGGTGCTGGCGGCCCTCGCCGCCGGCTCCCCGGTGGTGTTCAAGCCGGCGGGTCCCACCAAGCGCTGCGGCGCCGTGGTCGCCGAGGCCCTCTGGGAGGCCCTGGACGCGTCCGGGATCTCCCGCGACGTGCTCGCCCTCGTGGACCTCGAGGAGCGCGCCCTCGGCCGCCAGCTGATCTCCCACCCGTCCGTGGACCGGCTCATCCTGACCGGCGCGTACGAGACGGCGGAGCTGTTCCGCTCCTTCCGCTCCGACCTGCCGCTGCTGGCCGAGACCTCGGGGAAGAACGCCCTGATCGTCACGCCCAGCGCCGACTTCGACCTCGCGGCCAAGGACGTCGCCTACTCGGCGTTCGGCCACGCCGGGCAGAAGTGCTCGGCGGCCTCCCTGGTGATCCTCGTCGGGTCCGTGGCGACGTCCCGCCGGTTCCGCAACCAGCTCGTCGACGCGGTCACCTCCCTGACCGTCGACTACCCGACCAACCCCGCCGCGCAGATGGGCCCGCTCACCGAGCCCGCCGAGGGCAAGCTGCTCCAGGCCCTGACCACCCTCGAGGAGGGGCAGTCCTGGCTGATCGAGCCGCAGCGGCTCGACGAGTCCGGCAGGCTGTGGACCCCGGGCGTGCGCACCGGGGTGCAGCGCGGATCCGAGTTCCACATGGTGGAGTACTTCGGCCCGGTGCTCGGCGTGATGACCGCCGAGACCCTGGAGGAGGCCGTCGCCCTCCAGAACGAGGTCGAGTACGGCCTCACGGGAGGCCTGCACTCCCTGGACCCGGAGGAGATCGGCTACTGGCTCGAGAACGTCCAGGCCGGCAACGTCTACGTCAACCGCGGGATCACCGGTGCCATCGTCCAGCGCCAGCCCTTCGGCGGCTGGAAGAAGTCGGCGGTCGGCCCGGGCACCAAGGCCGGGGGCCCGAGCTACCTCATGGGCCTGGGCGAGTGGGAGCCCGCGCCGCTGCGCGGGTCCGGGCGCCCCGTGGCCGACGCCGCCGTCGCCGACCTGCTCGCGGCCGCCCGTGCCGGGCGGGCGGGGGTCACGGCGCAGGAGGCCGAGGTCCTCGAGCAGGCGCTGCGCAGCGACGAGGCCGCCTGGGCCGGGGAGTTCGGGGTCGCCCGGGACGTCTCGCAGCTCTACGCGGAGCGCAACGTCTTTCGCTACCTGTCGCTGCCCGTGACGGTGCGCCTGTCCGAGGGCGAGCCCCTCGCCGACCTGCTGCGCGTGGTCGCCGCCGGCCTGCGCGCCGGTGCCGAGCTCACCGTCTCC
Organism: Kocuria sp. NPDC057446; assembly: GCF_042802875.1. Lineage (NCBI taxonomy): Bacteria > Bacillati > Actinomycetota > Actinomycetes > Micrococcales > Micrococcaceae > Kocuria > Kocuria sp. NPDC057446. The sequence goes on from NZ_JBHVDI010000056.1 coordinate 19,458, forward strand.
TCGGCGCTCGAGCTGCCCGCCGCGGTGCGCTCCGTGCTCACCGGCCGGGGCGTGCGGGTCCGGGTGGAGGACGACGCCGCCTGGCTGGCCGGCGCCGCAGCCCTCGGCGGCGGCCGGGTCCGCCTCATCGGCGGGGACCGCGCGGCCCTCATCGCCGCGACCGGGTCCCGTCCGGACGTGGCCGTCTACGCCCACCCCGTCACCGGGGCGGGCCGGGTGGAGATGCTCCCGTTCCTGCACGAGCAGGCCGTGAGCATCACCGCGCACCGCTTCGGTACGCCGAACCACCTCACGGACGACCTGATCTGACGCACTGCTGCGACGGCGCCCCGCGCCGCGGCCCCCGCTTCCGGGC
>NZ_JBHVDI010000057.1:0-19748 GCF_042802875.1 Kocuria sp. NPDC057446
ACACGGGCGACGCCGCCGGCGTCCAGGGTCCGGTAGTTGGTGCCCACGGAGTCCACGAATCCGGCCCACCGCTCCAGCGTCGCAGCGTCGGGGACGGTGCCGGTGAGCTGCTGCAGGGGCACCTCGGGGGCGAGCTCGGCGAAGGTCCGGTTGGAGGTCTCGTCGAAGCCGATGACGGTAACCTTGCCCGCCGCCAGCAGCTTTGCCCAGTCCTTGTCCTGGTCCAGGGCCTCGGCCACGACCTGCTCGATGCCCGGGGAGTTGGTGGGGGACTTGATCTCGATGTAGACACCGGTGTTGACGGTGGCGATCTTCGCGGCGTCGTCGAGGTGCGGGATCTTCTCGCCGGTGAACTTCTGGTCGAAGTAGGCGCCGGCGTCGAGCTGCTGGAGCTCGGCCCAGGTGAAGGAGGTGATCGGGTCATTCTCCCGGCCCGGGAAGACCTCGGCGACGTTCGTGGTGCGTGCCGGGGTGTTGTCGTGGAACAGGAAGGGCACCCCGTCGGCGCTGAGCTGGACGTCGATCTCGAGGTAGTCGACCCCGGCGGCGCGGGCGTCCTTGAACGCGGACACGGTGTTCTCCGGGGCGGTGCCGGCAGCGCCCCGGTGGCCGATCACCAGGGGGCGGTCCTGCCCGGCGATGGAGGTGGCCGGGGGCGCATCAACGGGGGGCGCGGCCACGGCCGGGGCTGATACGCCGATCAGGGCTGCGGCCGACAGGGCGCCGGCAACAGCGGCGTGGAGCGGGCGGAACACGGAGCGAGAGGTGCTCATGGGGGGCTACTTTCCGATCGACTGTGGGGGCGCGGCCAGTCAACGCGGGCGGGGAAACACCAGGATCAACACGAGGTGAAGCGCAGACGAGGTCCTGACGACTCCGAATTCACCCGCGGGCCCGTACGGACCTCGATCGGGCCCGGGGCACGGGCACCCCTCGACGCCGATTCCACGTGGATCCGCCTGCAGTAGGAACGAGTCAGTTCGAGCTCTTCGAGTGCCGCGTGCTTCGTCGGGGTCCGGGACCGTCACCGCGCACCGCGTGCTCACGGGTTGTCTTCTCCGGGCAGTCGGATCAGACCGGCTCGGCCGAGTGGAGCACATGAGCGGGTCCCTTGCTGTCGTTGTGGACACCATGGTGGTCAGTGGCGGAGCCGCTGGGTTGCCGGCCCCGGGGTAGGTCCAGATAGTGCTCGCCGGTGTGGGCCTCGGCGCGCAGCAGCTTCGTCAACGGCCCGTCGTGGGTGGACAGGGCCCGGCGCAGCAGCTCTTCCACGTGGTGGAAGCCGATGGTGATCGGCTCCCCGAAGGGGCCGTCCGTCTGAGTGAGGGGCACGACGACGCCGGCCGGATCGAAGGCGATGGCCTCGTCGTCGGCGTCCAGCAGCTCGCCGACGAAGTAGTCGCCGGCGCGCCGTTCGGCGTAGACGCTCAGGCGCACGGCCTGCGGGTGATGGTGGTGCAGATGATCGGCGAGGAGTCCGATCAGCTTTCTGGCGTAGGCGCGCTTGGCCTTGAGAAGTTTGGTCTCCGCGGCGGCCAGGACGGATGGAGCGGTCATCGAGGTACCTCCAGTGCTCCCCAGGCAACGGGCCGGTGGTGACCGCTTCAGCCTGACACTCCGGGATGAGCGCCGTGTGACCGGCCGGTGCATATCCGGTGGACATCACCCCGGCCCCTGCGCCCGTTCCGGCCGGCAGGAACGAGAGCGGCGGGTCCATCGATGACCCTTCACCAGGTGGCCACACGGGGGAGAGCTCCTGGTCACCGGTGTGACCCACCCTGAAATCTATTGCCCCCCATTCGAGCAAGGAGCACCCCCCATGACGACCATCTCGCGCACCCTGGCCACCGGCACCACGGTCATCGCCCTGCTGGCGGCCCCACAGGCGGCCACCGCCACCCCGGCCCCCGAGACGACAGCGGAGCTGGGCTCACCGTTGGCTCAAGCCCACGCCCACAACGACTACGAGCACGACCGGCCCCTGCTAGACGCCCTCGAGCACGGCTTCACCTCCGTGGAGGCCGACGTGTGGCTCGTCGACGGGGAGCTGCGGGTGGCCCACGACGCGTGGGAGCTGGCCGAGGCCCCGACCCTGGAGGAGGCCTACCTGGATCCGCTGGCGGAGCTGGTCTCGTCCAACGGCAAGCAGCTCTACCCCGGCCACGACGGGAACTTCCAGCTGCTGATCGACATCAAGAGCGAGGGCCCCGACACCTGGGCGGCGATCGAGGAGGAACTGGGCGAGCACAAGAAGTTCATCACCGGCTACCACCACGGGCAGGTCAAGGACCGGGCCGTGGAAGCGGTGATCAGCGGCAACCGGCCCCTAGCCCAGATGCAGGCCGCCAAGACCCGGTACTCCTTCTACGACGGGCGCTCCACTGATCTGGCCTCCGGACTGGCCCCGGAGTTCATGCCGCTGGTGAGCGAGAACTGGACCAAGCTGTTCACCTGGCAGGGCGTGGGTCAGATGCCGGCCGCCGAGCGGGAGGCCCTGCATGACTACGTCGAGACGGCTCACGCCGCCGGGCACCGGGTGCGGTTCTGGGCCACCAACGACATCGCCGGGCAGGCCCGGGAGAACCTGTGGACCGAGCTGCAGGCGGCCGAGGTCGACCACATCAACACCGATGACCTTCCCGGCCTCCAGGAGTTCCTCACCCGCTGAGCGCACCGTCCACCGGGTCCTCGGCTCCGTTGGGCCGTCGACGGTGCTCGACCGGTCGGGTGCCCGGCAGCACCGCAGGCATTGACACCGGGCGTTCACCGGCTGTTAGGCGGAGGGTCGCCGCGACTCCCTACGGTGTCGAAGGCTGGCAGGAAGCCCCCCCCAACTCCTGCCTGACCAGCACGGATGTACCCCCGGGCAGCCGTGCCGGGTGCCCCAGTTGCGCAGCCACAGTCCAGCTGGGGCACTCGACTGCCCCCGTCGTGCCACCGTCGCGGTCGACCCTTCGTCCCGGAGGCGGGTTGCCGGCCTGCGGACGAGGGGCCGGTCATGCGTGCCGCGGCTCCCAACCGAGGAACTCGTCCCGGTTGTGGGCGGCGCTGACGGTTGAGACGTAGGAGGCATAGGCCAGCCAGAGCAGCCGGGGACTCAGCGCCCAGGCGGCCTTGCGGTCCAGGCCGGCGGTGACCACGACGCTGGCGGCGGTGACCCCCAGAGAGGCCACCGTCACGGTCGCCCCGAGCACGGGGCTGCGCAGACCGAAGTACAGCGCGGAGAAGGACGCGAACAATGCCCAGTCCACGCCCTCCAGCACCAGCACCGTGGTGCGTCCCGGGGTGCCGGGGGGCAGGTTGGCGATGCGCAGATTGCTCCACAGGGTGGTGGCGTTGTTGAACGCCCACACCGGGGGGAACAGCCAGCCCGGAGGAGCCCCGGGCGGGGTCTCGAGTTCGTTGTAGAAGGAGGGGTCACCGTTGAAGCCCGCCGGCAGGGCACTGGCGGCGTTGGCGGTGATTCCGACCGCGGCGGCGTGCCACCAGCGGTAGCGCCGGGCCGGGGCCGGTGCAGCGGCCCGGAGGTCAGGGGTGGTGGTCATGGTTGTGGGTCCTTGCTCGTGCCCGGGGCGGGGTGCTCCTGCGCCGGGGGTTCGTGAGCGAAATCGAGGAAGTGGCCGGTGGTCGCGCGCAGATAGCGCTCGATCACGGCCTGCTCCTCGGGGGAGAACGTCTCGACGAGTCCGTCGAGGCGTTCGAACAGGGGCTGAAGAGCGCCCAGGGTCGCCTCGAGGGCGGCGTCGGTGGGTGCAAGCACTTTCCGCCGCCGGTCGCTGGGATGGGTGCGGCGTTCCAGGTGCCCGGCCTGTTCCAGCCGGTCCACGAGTTCGGTGGCCGATCCGGTGGAGATGCCCAGCCGCCCGCTGAGCTCGGCCGCACCAAGGCGGTCCTCGCTGCTCATCACGTGGTTCATGGCGGAGTAGTCCAAGGGCCGCATCCGGAGCCGGTGGGCCAGCTGCTGGTCCACCTCCGCGGCCGCGCGCAACAGGGCGCGCAACGCCCACGAGGCCTCCGGGGCCTGGACCCGGGCCCGCTCGGACTCCTCGACCCGCGGCCGCTGCGCCTCCTCCGTCACGGAGCCAACGGTAGACCTCGATGGCTCGGAAAAGGAGATTCTCCGCTACGGAGTTATCAAGGAGTAATTTTCTGAGCAGCAGAGTCGCACGGACGGCAACTGATGCACCCGGAGACCGGGGCGCCGGGTGGACCGATCGGACCGGTCGCCCCGAGGGCTCAGGCGCGGTCGCGGGCGTCGAGCTCGCCGAGGACGTCCTGGAGCCGGTCGGTGGTGCAGGGGTGCGGCCCCTGCGGTTGGGTGAGATATTCCTGGTCGAGCTGGCGGCACATCCGGGAGTGCAACACCTGCAGCTCGGTCATGCTCAGCGCCCCCAGTTCAGCCGGGAACGCCTCGTCCGGACGCAGATAAGAGCGCCCCGCCCGGTCGAGGCTCAGGGGTCGGCACGGGTCTGCTCTGTGTTGGGCGAGAAGAGAAAGTGCGCTCATGATCATGTCCTTGTGCGGGGGCGGTGAGTCGCGACGTGTAGGGCTCTGTGCAGAGACGGTCTATCAGCCGCCATGGTTTCTCTTCCAGGCCCTGATCCGAAGAAAACACCGGAGTCGAAGACGACACTCTGCGCCCTCTCGGCAAGACCTCCTCTGGTGGGGTCAGCGCAGGCGCAGGTCGTAGCTGATCACGTCCAGCATTTTGCGCTGGCCGGTGCCGGATTCGCGGATCCACAGCACCCCCAGTTCGGGCAGTTTCTCCTCCACGATCCCGAGGTGGTGCAGGACCCCGCTGGACCAGGCCTCCAGCCGGTTGCCGACGTGCACGGTGGTGAGGTCGTCGATGAACGACACGGTGTCAGCCATGGTGTCCAACCCCTTTCAAGGTCGCGTTGAGCTCCCATCCTGGGCCACGCCCATGACTACCGGGTGAGCACTGGGTGGATGGAGGGTGGACGCGCAACGGCGCCCGCACTGTCAGGCTCGGAGAGCGCCGGAGCGTGGCGGACCTCACGGTGGTCAGTGGTATCGGGGTGCTGACCTGCATCCATAGTCTGGAGGCGGACGACGACGCCGAGCTCCACCTTCGGCACCGGAGTCCATCCGGGCTCTCGGTGCCCCCGCTCCCAGGAGGACCGCCATGACCGCTTCCCCTCTGCTCCCCGCCCCTGACGGCCCCGACGCCGAGCGCCACCCGCACGAGCCGGCCATCCCCGCCCAAAGCACCACCCCGCGTGCGGCCCGATTGTCGCGCTACCGGATGCAGACCGACCGTCCGGGGCTGCGACTTCGCGCGGGCGAGGTGATCCTCGGCGTCCCCTACGCCTTGGCCGAGGCCACCATGGTGATGCCGGTGCGCTGCGAGAGCGACGGGCACAACCCCGCCACCCTGCTCTCTCCTGAGGAGCTGGAAGACCTCGGCCCCACCGACCAGCTGCTGGGGCCCTGCTCCTGGGGCAAGGCCGGGGTCCGCCCCTGACCGTCGATCACAGCACGGAGAGGATCAGCATCCCGGTCCCGGCCGCCGCGAGCAGCGCCACCGTCACGCCCTGAGCGTGGGGGATAAAGGGCGCCTTGGCCGGTTCGCGTTCCTGCTGGCGGCGGCGTTGGAGGACCTGCTCCACCTGGTCCAGCGCCCACGCCAGCTCGTCTCGCCCCGGCGCCCCGACCCGATGGGCCGCCACGTGGGCGCAGATCTCCGTGTAGTGGCGCTGCAGGTCCACCTGCAGCCCGTCCAGGCACTGCAGCGCCCAGCGTTGCCGGTGGGCGGCCAGCCACCGCCGAACCCCTTGGGCTGCGAGCCATCCAGCCGCTATCACCAGGGCCCCGCCCCTACGATCCCGATCAGCACAGACCCATTCTGCCCCAGATCCGCGACCATGATCCGGGCACATGTTCAGCGAAAGGGCAGGTCAACCGGTGTTCGCCCTGGCGGTCAGGCACCCGGGGCAGGGGCTCAGAGGAAGCGGACCGCCACCATCAGGGCCATCGCGGCCGTGGTCAGCGCGACGGGCCCGAGGAAGCACAGCAGCGTGGTGTGCGGGCTCCGGAGCCGCCCGGTCGTGGTCAGCTGCCGGCGGCGTGCGGCCTGGGTCAGCGCCGGCCACAGGGCCGCGGCCAGCAGCAGGGCAGTGCTGAGCGTGAGAAGTTCCAGATCCAGGGCCATGCTCCCAATCTTAGAATCCGGCACCAGTCTGCTCTGACCATTCCGGGGCCTTTACAGCGGCTGACGGGGTTGCAGTTGCTTACACCGCCCCGAAGCCACAGCGCTGTCGGCCTCCGGTCCCGGGCAGGCCCCGGCCCGGGGCTGGATCGCCCGCAAGGCCTTCTTGGGGTGCTCAGCACCATCGACAACGACGATGATGCACCGGCGCCGGCGCCGGTGCGGGCTTCCTCCCGCCGGAGAGGAGCCGTGCCCGCGCTATGGCGCCGGAGTCGCTGGTGGGTGGGTGCGGATCTGTTCGTAGAGGGCTTGCACCCGGTCCTCGAGCTCGTCGATGACGGCGGCCACCGCCGCCGGGTCGGCCTCGAGCATGTCCTCCACGTCCCAGTCCTGGTGAATGGCCCCCGCCGGGACCGGGATCCCGTCGAGGGTGCCGAAGGTGATGACCCAGTCTGCCCCCGCCACCACGTCGTCGGTGACCGGTTTCGGGTACAGGTCCTCGGTGTCGATGCCGCGCTCTACCAGGGCCGTGAGGACGTGCGGTTCCAGTGCCGTTCCGGGTAGCAGACCCGCCGAGCGGACCGTGAGTGTGTCCTGGGCGTGGTGGGCGAGCAGGGCAGCGGCGATCTGGGCGCGGCCGGTGTCGTGCTCCCCGACGAAGAGCACCTGCGGCACCCCCGCATGCCGGGGGTCAGTGGTGGTGGTGGCCCGGGCGTGGGCCAGGGCCGCCAGCCGGTCGGCGGCGAAGTGCCCGGCCAGCGGCGCCAGATGAGTGCGCACCCGCGCGGTGCGGGCCAGGGCCGCGTATGACTCGAAGACCATCCGCTCCACCAGATCGGCGGAGAACACCCCGGCGTACCGCTGCGCCAGATGCTCGGCGGTACGCGCCAGCACATGGGCGTCCAAGGGCTGAGCCGACCCGGCAGGAACAGCGGGGTCAGTGGGCTCGCTCATGCCCGCTCCGAGACGGGGCCGGAGCCGGTGCCGGCGGTGATCTCCAGCCACAGGGCCTGGATACGGGTCTCCAGCTCAGCGGGGACCCCAGGGTCCCGGTCGGCACCCAGGGCTGGGACTGCCGGCCAGGACTGACAGTGGGTGCTCTCCTTGATCGACTCGAGCCGGTGGGCGCCGAGGACGATGACCCAGTCGGCGGCGGCCAGGATCGGGTCGGTGAGCGGTTTCGGGGCCGCCGTGACGGGGGCGGTCCCGTGCTCGGCCAGCAGTCGCACCGCGTGCCGGTCCAGGGCCGTACCCGGGCTGATCCCGGCCGAGCGGGTCACCACCGCCGGCCCGGCGTGTTCGGCCAGCAGGGCTGCGGCCACGGCGGCCGGACCGGTGTCGTGGTCGTCCACGAACAGCACCTGGTACACCGACCGCCCACGGTCCTTACTTTCCCGGGCCAGGGTCCGCAGCCGGTCGGCGGCACCGTGCAGGGCCATCGGCGCCAAATGCGTCGGGATCCTCGCCTGCCGGGCCAAATCCGCGTGGCACTGGGCCACGCAGCGCTCGATCAGCTCCGGGAGGAAGACCCCGGCCCAGCGGTCGGTGAGGTGCTCGGCGGCCCGGTGCAGCACCCGCGGGTCCTGCAGATCGATCTCCTGCTCGGTCATGGCGTCCCCCTGTGCCGATCGCCCACCGGCGTCTCGTTCCGGGCCGCGCGGCAGCGCCAGCCCACGGAGCCGCTGGTGCGATGTGGTCGTGGTGTGCCGCCACCTTGTGGTGATCGGCCACAATCCGGTTGCCCGTGACAGCCTGTCCAGGACCACGAAGGGCGCAGGCGGGCTCCGCCCGGTGGGCCCTGTCCTGGCACTGGCATCGTGCCGGCACCGTCCCAGTGTGCGACGCGGCGATGACTTCCAGATGACCGGGAGATGGACAGAAAGTGACGCATATCACCCACATGCCACCCTTGCCCGCCGACCCCGATGTCCCTTCCGGCCGCCCCTCGGGGTGCCTCCGCGCCGGCAGCGATCGACTGTCCGGGGCATGGTCGATCGGGTCGCCCCGGAACCGGGCCGGCGAGGGCGGGCTGATCGGTGATCCGCCGCCGCTCCTGGTGCAGCACAGCACCCACCACGGCCCCGGGGACGGCGATCAGCACCATGACGGCTGGGGTGTCGGTGGCCACCGCCAGGACCGCCACTGCAGTGGGGGTCGTGAACACGAACAGGCGGACTCCGGTCCGCAAGCCCCATAGATCGGTCTTCTGCTCGGTCATGGCTTCCCCCAGTGTTGGCCGCCCACCAGCTGCTCGTTCCTCCCCTGCGCGGCAACTTCACCGCGCGGAACTGCCGGGGCGACATGCTCGCGGCGTCCCCGCATCTTGCGGCGACGCGCCGCGTTGTGGATCCCCCTGTGACAGCGCTGCCAGAGCCGCGAAAGGCGCGAACAGGTTTCACCCGTGGACCCCTGTCCTGGCACTGGCGTCGTGCCGGAACAGCCCCAGTCTGCGACGCGTCCATGACCTCCCGGTGGCCACCGGATGGACAACAGGTGCGGTGTGTCACGCAGAAGCGCCCAGGGGTGCCCGTCCCTGCGGTCGCGTCCGCGCGCCACGATTGCGCTGCACGGTAGCGGCTAGCCGGTGCAGAACACCCATGATGGTCCGCCCACTCCCGGCGCCACTGCCAGGATCTGTCAGCTAGATACGCACTAGTCAGAAAAGGAATCCCAGCCCTGACACAGGGTCTTGATAACTGGAACATATCGGTGGCTGATCCAGTGGAGTTCGTCCTGGGCCCGCCGGCCCGGACCGGGGAGCAGGGGGCTCACCGACACATCGCCCGGGGGAGCCCACGCCTGTCATGAGCGAATCCGACCGCCGTCCGAGAGCCGTTGCTCGAGCAACCGCCGAAGCCACACCGTGGGGGACGAACTACGCGGGCACCTCCGACGATGAGCCTGGCACCAAGCCCGTCCCGGGCAAGCGGCGGCTGGTCGGGATCGACGCCGCCCGCGGTCTGGCACTGATCGGCATGGTCTCCATCCACATCCTGCCCGCCTGGGACCCGGAGACCTTCGCCCCCACCGCCCAATGGACGCTCTTCGCCGGGCGGTCCGCAGCCCTGTTCGCACTGCTGGCCGGGGTGAGCCTGGCCTTCACCTCCGGAGGACGCACCGCTCACACCGGCCGGGCGATGACCGCCACCCGGGCCGGGATCCTGGTCCGGGCCGTGCTGATCACCGCCCTGGGCCTGGCGATCAACCCGCTGATCCCGGGCGCCACCGCCGAGGAGATCCCGGCGATCAACATCTTGATCTACTACGGGGCCTTCTTCGTCCTGGCGATCCCGTTCCTGGGCCTGTCCGCCAAAGCCCTCTTCGCCTGGGCGGGCTTCTTCGCCCTGGCCGCCCCGGCGCTCATGCACGCCACCCGTGAGGCCCTGCCGGCCGTCCCGGACCTCAATCCCGGCTTCACGGATCTGGCCGCCCACCCCGGGGCCACCCTGGCTCAGCTGCTGCTGACCGGCACGTATCCGGCCCTGCCGTACCTGGCCTACCTGCTGGCCGGTCTGGGGATCGGACGGCTGAACCTGGCCGGCGTCCAGGTCCAGGTCTACCTGTTGCTGCTGGGCGCCGGGGTGGCCGTGGTGGCGTGGCTGGCCTATTGGGTGCTGATCCTCCAGGCCGGCGGCTACGACCAGCTCATGACTCACACCCCGGCCCTGACCGAGGACGGGATCGACGACATCATCGTCTTCGGCCCGGACCCGGTGCTGCCCGCCACTTCCTGGTGGTGGCTGGCCGTCGCCGGCCCGCACACCAACACCCCCCTGGCCCTGGCTGTGGGTCTGGGCTCGGGGGCGGCAGTGCTCGGGGGCTTCCTCCTGCTCGCCCGCGGTCTCGGGGCATGGTTGCTGCCTCTGACCGCGATGGGCACGATGACCCTCACCCTGTACTCGGCCCACCTACTGGCCCTGTCCACCGAGGTGCACTACGACCAGCCCTACCTGTGGTTCTTCCTCCAGATCGGGGTGGCCGCGCTCTTTGCCACCGCCTGGCACCGCGCCCTCGGACAGGGACCCCTGGAACGCGTCGTGGCCCGTGGCGCGGGCCTCACCCGCCGCCTGGTCCTCACCGGGCACCGCACGCGCTGACAGCTGGGCATCTGTACACCGACGGACACCGGCCGGTCCGACAGGCCGCGGAGAGCCTCCGTCGGCGTCGATCAGCAACCGGTGCCGGTCACCGTGCGTGCGGCGTGGGATCCTGCGATCAGTGGTCCGAGGAACAGTCGAGGGAGGGGGGTGGCCGGTGCGTCGCTGCCAGCGGGACGGCCGGGGGCTGCAGCCTGCAGGGTCACCGGCGCGCGGGCCCCGGCAGATCGTGGTGCTGCTCGGCATCGACGGGTCCGGGAAGACGACCACGGCCACCGCCCTGGCGGGGGCGGCGCGGGAAGCCGGGCGCCCAGTGATCGTGCTGCGCAACCGGTCCGGTCGCCGCTGGCTGGCCCGCGCCTCGGCGCGGTGCGGACTGGAAGTGCCCGTGCGATGGGCGGACCGGTTCGAGACCGGCGTGCGCATCCTCAACGTCCTGACGTCCCAGGCCCGGGCATGGCCCAGGGAGGGCCTGGTGGTCATCGACCGCCACCTGGTGTGCCAACTGGTGCTGCGCCGGGGCCGCGGCCTGCCACCGGGCCGCTGGCTGCCGTGGCTGGCCTGCCGGTCACTGCGCCCGCACACGGTGGTCGTGCTCGACGTCCCGGCCGAGATCGCCCAGCAACGGATCCTGCGCCGCGGAGAGGACCACGAATCCCTGGACTACCTAAGGACCGCCCGCACCGCCTACCTGGAGCTCGCCTCCAACTGGGGGTGGAGTGTCGTGGACGCAACCGCAACCACCGAGGTGCTGGTCGCCCGGATCATGGACGCCGCCGACCTCTGACCGTCGGCGACGGCAACCACCACGCCAATCGACTCACCAAGGCCCCGGCGGGGAGCAATGGGGCCATCACCCGGAACCTCACGATGTGCGACAAGCGCAGATGAAGTCTTTACTACTTTACATAACGACACTTACCGGTCTCCGGCGAATGAATCGATTTCGCGGACAGTCCTATGCCTGGCTGCTGTTTCTCGAGTCTTTTCCCTTGCCGGGCGATCTCCGGAGACGAAATGTGGTGGTCAGCCAGGCAGGGAACGTCCAATGACCCCAATGACCTCCGAGATGCCGGGACCCTGTACCCGCAGTGTCGCGACGAGAAGTCGTAGCGTGGTATCCCGGATCAGACGTCACGGAGTCAGCGGAGCGACAGTGCTTCACGGGATTCTGGCGATGCAATGGCGCGTAAGAGAAGCCACGATATCCTCGCGATTGGCTCAGGATCGTTCCCGCTGGCCTGTAGGAAATCCGTTGTAGGGCCACAAAATCCGTCTTCGGGAGGCGCAGGGAAAACCGAACGGTTCTCTGCGCCTCCTCTTCAAATTCAGTTTCGGTCGGGGATTCCGTTCAGTTCTGAGTGCAACTCGACACGGCCACCCAGGTCGCCCGAGACCTCGACATGTCTCGGGCCACCCTCTACCGGCGGATCCAAGAGCTTCCGCAAACGACGACCATCTGAGGGCGTCGTTGCCTGTGGACATCGTGATGCACATGCCGTACCTCAGCGGGCTTTTCAGCGGGCGGGGTATACGGGCATCAACCACTCCTGGTTTCTCGTACCAGCACCGTCGCTGACATTCGGAGCAGCAGGGGTCCTTCTAACGTGCGCCCACTTGATCGTGTCGTGGCGGCCAGGCTCGTCCGTGAGAAGCCGCATGCCCTTGTGGTGTCGGTGCGACACATGAAGAATTTTCAATGAAAGGGAATGTTCCGGGGGATCGAGGTGTTAAAAGGAACGGCCCCGACTGTTGCGGAGATACCGCAACGCCAGGGCTCGTTGTAAAAAGGGTGTTCTTTGGCGGAACTCCTCACAGCTTAGGAACGCGGCAGAGGGCCGTCAACTCCAGGCTGGCTTTACAAGGAGTCTTGCACTAGTCGAGCCGGAATTGAGAACCACAGATGGCACGACGTAACACCAAGCAGACCAGCAGCAAGGCCGCGAAAGCTGCCAGTAAGGTCCTCCGCGACGGCAGGACTGGCAAGGCCTCCAAGACGGCCGCCGGTAGCGCTCTCTCCCAGGCGAGGCGCAAAAAGTGAAGCCCGTTCGTCGGCGGACGGTCCCAAGCCGGAAGCCTCGGCGGGTCATTCCGCCACAGGCTCCGAAGGTCATCCCGGCGCGTGGGCCGTACTGGAGGATGACCGGCTTCTAGGCTGCCCCAGAGGTTGACCCGGGAGTCAGCCGGCAGGTGCCCCCGCACCATTGGTGCGGGGGCACCTATGCTTTCGGTTTCCGTGCCACGTATAAGCAACCTTGTCTGCTGAGTGGGTGGCGACCGGAGGAGGTTCATTGGTGGACTGGGCTCGGCCGAGCTCCCGACCGGCCGTCGTGAAAGGACTTAGGGTCGAGCCATGGCAGCAAGTAGTTTCTCCGCTGATCCCCCGATGCCCGCCCTCCGTCCGGGGGAGATCGGTGTCGCCGCCCAGTGGCTGGGACCATCCCAGCCGGCCGACACCATTGCCGCGGACGTCATCGATGCTCTTTGCCGTCTTAGCCATCGGGCTGTGCCCACGCATATCCTCGGCCGAGGTTCACCCGTCGACTTGCTCGATCCGTCGATCATCGGGTTGGCGCTGCAGTTGGGTGGTGCTTTCAAGGCCGGCCACGCGATGACTGCCGTGATGCTCAATACGCACAACCGATTTGTTGATCGGGGGCTGAAGAAGGAGTTGCCGTCGAGGACTCTTCCGCTCCAGCTGATCCTGTCGACCGAACCCGCGCGAGCACACCCCTCGCTGACCATCGTCGACCTCGTTTCGTGCCTGCCTACGGTACGAGAGGCGTTGTCGTCCTTCGACCACTACCTACTGGACCTCTACGGGGTGTCGAAGTTCGGCAGTCAAGTGATGGCATTGGACTTGAATCCTGAGCATTTGGCCGGCGGTCGACTTCGCCGCCTTAGATCGGACGCCGAGGAGGCCGTGTCCTCTCGAGAGCTTGTGGAGCTACCGGTGAAGCCGATTCGTCCGTAGAGCTCCGTCCGAACGGACCTGGACTACTGAAGCCCCGGCTGGCGGTTTGACTGGCTGCGTCGCGGTGGGGATTCCTCGCATCGGACGAAGTCGGGGGAGCCGCCAGCTGCTCGCCCAGCGACGCCGAAAAGGGGACTGTGCGCGATGCTGCCGCGTGTCAGAATGCCCAGAGTAGAGGAGTGTACGTCGTCTGCATATTGCCTGGAGCACTCCGTCATGGTGTGGATAGCAGGATCCCGCAGGCTCATGAGACAGGATTGCAGTAGAGGTGGAATGGTGGAGGTACCTTGAAGCCGAGTCGCTTTCCAGTAGTTATCTTGGGATACGGAACATTTCTCATAGTTGTCACAATTGTCTGGAATGTCATGGCGGCCAGGGAAGTATTTCCCTCGCTTGTTATTCTTTTTTGTGCCGCAGTCTTGGCTATATCATGGTTTTTTGTACTTCTGGAATGGCGAAGATATAGACAGCGGCAAAACAAAGTCAATTAAATATAAGTCTTTAACCGTAGTGAGTGGTGATCCGGGTTGATGCGGGCGCCGCCTCTGCCGTGGTCTTGAGCTGTCTCTACCTCCGGGGATGGGTGAGACCGGCAACGGGGGGATGCTGGCCATTGCATGCAGGGATGCATCAGGGGTTCCCCCTTTGTGCGTCGTGGTTCCCGTGCGGACCGATCGGTAGCGTCGGAGCATGGACAAAGAAGCGGGAGGGACCGGACATAGGGGGAAGCCGCCTCGATCGTTGCGTCGAGTGTCCCTGATGGTCACCGGTATCAGCGGGGCCATCGCCGTCGTAACGACACTGATGGCCTGGATCGCTGAAAAATCCGGGGACCCCCTACACCCGGGGAGCAATGCGGGTTGGTTCGCCTTTCCTGCCGGCTTCGTCGCACTCGGCGGGCTGACCGCCTTACTGGGCGATGTCATCTCTTCGAGCACCGATGGACCCGTAGGGCGGAACGCGATGAGCCCGCAACCGGTCGGCACCCGCCGGCCGTGGGGAGCTGTGTGGCTGGCCCTGCTGACCTATGCCATCGTTCTGTTCCTCGGCGCGCTGGGTGCCACTGCGTACACGATCTACGACCGGGACGGGATTGGGGTGGGGGATGAGATCTTCGTGCTTTTGTGCGCTGCAGCCTTCCTCTGGGGAGTGCTGCGCCTGCCGCGGCGTGGCGCCCCCGCGGTGCAGGCAACACGTTCTGAGGAAGAGCCGGCCCCGGGCGCTGTGGGAGGTGCGGAGCGCCTGGTGATACATCAGTGGGGACTGGCCCTCACCGGGATGGGCGCAGGCATCACTGTGGCCCTGTACTGGTACATCGCCTACCTCAACCACTTCTTCTGGTCGGGCGTGCAATTCGGCCCCATCATCTTTGTCGCTTTTGGACTCACGCTGGCTATCTGCGGGATGGTCCTTCTGATCATCGAGGGAGTGATGCGCCTGACCGGGCGAGGCTACTAAGCGTCGTCGGCCAAGCAAGGCCAGCACAGCACCCCGGAGCCTAGCGGAGGAAAAGGATACGACTTCGACTGTTTCCTTGACCCGCCATGTTGCACGAGGGGTTCCGGCAACAGGGCAACGTGCGATCTCACGAAGTACTACTCGCCGGCGGCGAAAAAGCCGACCAGCCCGCCGAGGATTACCAGCCACCCGCCGATGAAGAGAATGCCTGGCACGATGGGTGCTCCCAAGTCCTGGACGCTGGCGTAGACGCCGATCAGGCTCGTGGCGAGGACGATGAGGACACCAATCCCGGCGGCAATGAGGCTCCACTGACGGGCCGATCTGGGGGGTTTCATGCTGGGCTCCATCCCGGAGGCGTGTCTCGTGGACAGGAAGATACCGTTGCGTGCCGGCCGCAGTCGAGGGCTTCAGAGGCGTCGGGACTGCCCACGATTCGCTTGTCTCCTTGACCTGCCGCGTTGCAGCAGGGGTTCCTCCGCTGGGCGCAGTTGGAGGGTATGGCGAGACTCCGGGGTCTACCTCCTGCCCTTCTCTCGCCCTCTCAGACGAGACCCGCGAGTACTCCTTACCGACAGGTCGGCCATACCGTGGGGCGACTCTACCGGAGACCTCCATGGGCGCGGATCCCACGAAAGCGATGTTGCCGCAGGGGTTCCCTTATGGGGGTTCTGTGCTGTTACATTCGGTTTCGTTTTTTAGCCTCACGACGAGCAAAAAGAACCATGACACCAGTAATAACCACACCCGCAAAGCAAAGTAAAACTAAAGAAAAATCGGACCCTGTGACCCAAAACCGTATAGATACAACAAAAGCCAAAAGCATGCTAAAGAAGAAGTAGTATGCCATGTAAGAATTGAAGTTTTTCCCGTAGCCCATCAATCTACTACTCCTCCTGTGTGCATTGCTTTCGGATGGAACTGACGAGGGGCGACATAATACCCACTTCTCCGGGGTTCTATTATTTCCAGGTTACAGAGGCATGTGCATGCGGGAACGACCAGACGGCCGGAGTCTGCGTAGCTACTTGAGGGGACGTTGCTGGCATACCCAGCCGGCTGGTTCGCCCCAAGCAGTGACCGCATCGCTCCTGAGGTGGCGGTAGGGGTTGCTCGTCGACGTCCAATACGCCCACCACGCCGAGGCAGATCTGCACTTCTTTTCGGGCAAGCCCGGGCCCATGTCCGCCACGTCCAGGTGCCCCGCTCCTGAGGGGGTCAGGGGCAGGGCATCGGTGACATCGACTGGGCTTGCGTGTGGTCCCAGCTCCACCGGCAGGACTACCCCGGTTGGATCGGCTGCGAGCACGCCCGGCCGCCGACGCCGTCTTCGGGTCGAACCGGTGTCGGCTCCTGCCCGTCGCACATCTCGCCTCGCTCGGCCCACAGACCATCAGGGCCCTGCGTCGTCGCTGCCTGTGACGGCGAGGCCCTTCCCTTTCTTCCCCACCGCCTGTGTCTCGTGAAAGCACCTCTAACTGGTGTTGATGACGGTGACGATTTCCTGCAGGGCGCGCCGTAGCTGCAGGTCGGTCGCAGCGCCATAGCCGAACACGAGGCCGTTGCGTCGTGGTCGGGTGCCGGGGTGGTAGTAGGTTCCCAGTGAGGCGACTTGGATGCCCCGATGGGCAAGGAGCGTGGCGACGTGTTCGGCAGGGGTCCCGTCGTCCCAGGAAACGGTGGCGTGAAGTCCGCCCTCGATCGCGTCCAGCCGGGCGTGGGAGGCGAGGTGGGCGGTGGCGGCTATGACGAGGGAACGCCGGTGTGCGTACTCCCGTCCGACACGCACCAGATGGCGACGCAGGCCGCCGGTGCGCAGGAACTCTGCCAGAGCGGCCTGGATGAGACCGGACACGGGTTGCCCGAGAACCTCGCGGACAGCAAGGATCCGGGTGCGCAACTCGGGGTCCGCAACGACGAGGTAGCCGCAGCGAAGCCAGGGTGTCAGTGTTTTGGAGTAGCTGCCGACCAGCACGACCTGGTGTCCGTCGCCGAGGGAGGCGATGGCGGGCAGGGATGGTGCGCCGTGGCGGAACTCGCTGTCGTAGTCGTCCTCGATGATGATCGCGCCTGTGTCCTTGGCCCAGGCAAGCATGGCCAGGCGCGCTGCGACGGGCAGCCTGCCGCCGAGGGGGTACTGGTGGCTGGGGGTGAGCAGCACTGCGGCGAACGGTCCCTGTTCCCGGACGAGCGCGTCCGGGTCCATGCCACCGTCTCTCACCGGGATCGGGACCGGGATTGCTCCGAGGTGGGTGATCACCTGTCGCGCCGCCGGATAGCCCGGGTTCTCGGTGGCGATACGCGCGCCGGCCGGACCTTCTGCGGCCAGCCCGTGCAGCAGCAGGCCGAGTCCGTCGTTCGTGCCTGCGGTCACCACGATGTCGTCGGCACCGCACTGCACGCCTCGCGCGGCCCGCAGGTGCTCGGCGATGAGTCTACGCAGCTCCTCCTCACCGGCGGCCGGCGGCGGCACGGAGGGCAGGTCGCGTTTGACCGCACGGCGCCAGGCCGCCACCCAGTCGCGATTGGTGTGGAAGCTGGTTGAGGGGCTCCCCGGCGACAGATTGATCACCTCACCCGTGCGGGCCGGCGGGGAAGCCTCGTGCTCCTGGGATGTTCTTCCCGGCTGTACCGGTATGGGCTGGGCGGCGGTGACGGGCAGGTCGTCTGCGACGAAGGTGCCCGAGCCTGGCACGCTGAGGACGTACCCTTCCCCGGCCAGGTCCTCGTACACCGCCACGACGGTGCCGCGGGAGACTCCCATCGTCGCGGCGAGGATCCGGGTGGAGGGCAGAGCATCGCCTGCGGTCACCTGACCTGACAACAGCGCCGCCCGCAACTGCTCCATCAGATGCTCGCGCGCGGTCTGACCGGGGGAGCGAGCGGTCTGCAGCACAAGATTCATCGGGAATGCGTGACGCACCCCCTCACTTTACCGGTCCAACGGTTTTGCCCCTTTCCGGCATTGTGGGCGAACCAGAAACGTCCGTACCGTAGCAACTCGGCAGTGCGATGCCGGCATCGGGACCAGTGCTCCCGTTGCCGGCTCCCCAACAGTGCAGAAAGGTCCACGTCGTTGACGATTTCTTCCCCGGCCGTGTCCGTGCGTCCGCTCGATCCCACCGACGAGCCCCGCTGGCGCGAACTCTTCCGCGGCTACCGCGACTTCTACCGCCTGGAGGAATCCGAGGAGGTCGTCTCGCGGGTGTGGGGATGGCTCACCGATCCCGGCCACGAGTGCCAGGCGCTGGTCGCCGAGTCCGAGGACGGCGTCGTGGCGATCGGTCACTACCGTTCCTTCGCCCGTCCCTCCACGGGCACGGTCGGCATCTGGCTGGATGACCTCTTCACCGTTCCTGAGGCCCGGGGCCAGGGAGCCGCGCGAGCGGTGATCCACCGGCTCACTGAGATCGCAGCAGCAGACGGGCGCTCGGTCGTGCGGTGGATCACGGCCGAGGACAACCACCAAGCCCAGACTCTCTACGACCAGGTCGCGACCCGCACCTCCTGGGTCACCTACGACGCCGCACCGGCCACCGCGCAGGCCGTAGAAATGGGGCGTCGATGACGACGACCAACCGGTACGGACAACCCATCGGTGACCCGGTTCCCGAGTGGGCGCCGGTAGCACCCCCGGATGCGGTGACACTGCCGGGCCGGTACTGCACCCTCGAACACCTCGATCCCGACCGGCACGTCGAAGACCTCTATGCCGCCTACGCAGCTGCCCCGGACAACCGCGACTGGACCTACCTGCCGTACGGCCCGTTCCCTACCTCGGTCTCCTACCGCGACTGGGCGGTCGCCGCAGCCGAAAGCGTCGATCCCTGGCACTACGCCGTCGTCGACAACGCCACCGGCCGGGCCCTGGGCACCCTGTCGCTGATGCGCCATGACCCGGTCAACGGGACTGTCGAGGTCGGCCATGTCGTCTTCTCCGGCGCCCTGCAACGGACTCCGATCTCCACCGAAGCGCAGTACCTGCTGATGCGCTACGTCTTCGACGATCTCGGGTACCGACGGTATGAGTGGAAGTGCGACAGCCTCAACGAACCTTCCCGCAAGGCGGCCGAGCGTCTGGGCTTCAGCTACGAAGGCACCTTCCGCCACGCCGGTGTCTACAAGGGCCGCACCCGCGACACCGCCTGGTTCGCCCTCACCGACCACCACTGGCCCCCCGTGCGCGAGGCTTTCGAGCAGTGGTTGGACCCCGCCAACTTCAGCGCCCACGGTCGCCAGCGCGAACCCCTGCACACCCGCTGACCCGTCCTGTCGGGCCATCAGGAGGACGGTCCCGTCACCGCGAACCCGCTGCACTCACCTTGGAGGGACCGTCGGGGACTGTCCCGACAGCGTAAGAAGCGATGAACCTGTCGCTTTACATATGGCGAGTAGCGGCCATCGAGCCAGCTCAACGACACCTATCAATGCCGCAGTCCCGGTTGTTCTGGTCTGTGAATCGTAAAGCTCCTCGTCCATCCGCGTGGATGGACGAGGAGCTTTCGATGGGAGCACGGGGCGGGAAGCCATGGCGCACATGGAGCTTCCGTTGGTGACCCGTGTTTTCCTCCCGGCGCAGGCCTGTCATCGCGTCATGGCTGACTGCTCGAGACCTTGGTTCGGCACGTGGTACACGCCCGCCGCGACCTTGACGCCTGGTGGCTCTCAACAGCGATGGAAGCGGTGCTCCTGCGTGGATAGCATTCGCCGCTCTCCGCACCTGAGTTCCCGGATCCAGGCCACGTGCAGGTGTGGCACGGTGTCGTCGACGACTGCTTGGTAGGGCTGGTGCCCCGGCGCGTGAACCTCCACGTGGTCGCCAGGGCGTAGCGCCCATGCGGAGATGGTTGTGTCCTCGGATAGCGCTGCGTCCACTTGTGGTGTCTCGGATGTGGGCATTGTGGGCCAGGAGCTCTGGGGCGGTGAGGCGCCCTGACTATCAGCAGGGGACTGATGCACCGATAGGTGACGTTGATGATGGAAGTGTCTTCGTCGCCGGCGCGTGTGACTCTGTAGGTGACTGACGGCCGGTGGGGCTTGTCTTGCAACT
>NZ_JBHVDI010000058.1:0-19566 GCF_042802875.1 Kocuria sp. NPDC057446
CCACGGCCCGGGCGCCGCGACCTGTCCGGGCAGTGCGCCGTGCCAGCGCAGGTAGGCGTCCTGCACGGCGTCCTCGGCCTCCGCGAAGTCCGCGCCGCGGCGGCCGAGGATACCGATCACGGTGGGGGTGAGGGCCCGCAGCAGGGTCTCGTCCACCGCGGGTCACTCCGTGATGGCCGGCGGGGCGCTGAGGAACGGCCGGATCTCGAGCCACTCGTGGATCGGCTCCCCGCCGGCCCCCGGGGCCGCGGACAGCTCCCCCGCGAGTTCGAGGGCGCGGTCGTAGGAGTCCACGTCGATCACCATCCACCCGGCGATCAGGTCCTTGGTCTCGGCGAACGGACCGTCGGTGACCGGCGGGCGCCCCTCGCCGTCGTAGCGCACGAACGTGCCCTCCGGGGACAGCGCCTGCGCGTCGACGAACTCGCCGGTGCCCTCGAGCCGGGCGGCGAAGTCCGACATGTACTGCAGGTGCGCGGACACTTCCTCCGGCGTCCACCGGTCCATCGGTACGTCGTTGACGGCCGCCGGGGCGCCACGGTAGTGCTTGAGCAGCAGGTACTTGGCCATGATGTTCTCCTCGCTCAGGTACGGCCCATTGTGAGCGCGTACACCCCGGAGACGGAGCCGCCGGCCGGATCTCGACATCGGGCGGCGACATCTTCCGGCGATCTTGCCCCTCGCGGTCGGCTCCGGCCGCGCCCCTCGGTGTGAGCGGTCGGTCCTACTGCAGGCGCTCGTAGTACTCGCTCCACTTCGCCTCGCCGCGGTCGTGGACGGTCTGCCGGTCCTGCTGGTGCCGGTCGTCGGCGGCGTCCCAGTTGGCCAGGTGGGTCCGGTCGCCCCAGTCCCGGACCGTCGCGCCCCGCTCGTCGAAGAAGTCCCAGACCTCGCGCCGCACCTGCTCGTCCACGTCCGGACCGAGCATGTTGGCCACGCGCTTGCCCTGGCTGGCCTCCTCGTCGGCGGTCCGCTTGACGCGGTTGCCGACCTCGTCGGCCAGCCTCTTGTTGGCGTTGCCCGCCTCGTTGATCTCTCGCAGCTCGGTGTTGCGCCACTCGTTCCACGCCCGGGCCATCGCCGTGTTCTGCTCCCGCCAGTAGGCCACCGGCTCCGCCCGGGAGCCGGTGCGGGTGTACTCGCCGCGCCCGGCCGCGGCGATGTCGGCCAGTGCCCGCTGGTCGGCGTCGCCGGCCTGGAAGCCGATGACGTTGACCACCGGCTCGACACCGGACTCGCTCAGCCGCTCGGCCGCCGCCACGGGATCGCCGCCACGGGTCTCCACGCCGTCGGTCACCACGTGGACGATGCCGTCGGTGGCGCCGTCGGTGGCGCCGTCGGGGAAGTCGGCGGCGGCCTCCTCGACGGCCCGTGCCAGCGGGGTCCAGCCGGTGGGCCGCACTCCGGCGAGGACGTCTCCGGGCTCCGCGGCGTCGGCGCCGCCCGAGTGGACGACCTCGGTGGTCGTGCACGACTCCCGCTGCCCCGCCTCGGTGGCGTCCCCCGCGTGCACGTCGAGGCGCAGGCTGACCGTGCTGCCCCCGGGCAGCTCCTCGACGAACCCGGTCAGGGCCGTGCGCGCCGCGTCCATCCGCGTGCCGTCACCGGAGTCCCCCGACATGGAGTCGCTGGCGTCGAGGACGAGCGCGAAGTGGTTCGTGCCCACGCTCCGGCTGCCCGCCGGGCCGGCGTCGGTGGGCTCTGCGCCGCGGTCCCCGGTGTCCGGGTCGAAGCGCACCACCGTCTTCACGTCCTCCGCGTAGTCACCGTGGATCTCCGCCGGGATCGCCGCGCTCCACTCCTCGGCGGTGCGCGGATCGCGCTCGCGGGCGGCGGTCAGCACCTCGTCGTCGGTCCCGTCCCCGGCGTGCGGACCGGGTTCGACGAGCAGGGGGCGTTCCAGGTCGGTGAGTTCGCGCGGAGCGTCCTCGAAGGGCACCTCGGCCAGCCCGTGCGCCACCACCCCGGGCCCGGTCTCCGTCCCGGCGGCCGAGGGCGGGGCGGGCGAGGGCGGGGCGGACGAGGGCGGGGCGGACGAGGTGGTGGCCTTCCCCGGCTCCGCGGCGTCCCCGCCCGCGCACACCGTCAGCAGCACGGCGACACAGACGGCAGTCAGGGGTCAACGCAAGCTGATCCGCACAGGCGGCCTTTCCACGGAGGTACACAGTTCTCGGATGCACACTCCAGGTGTCCCCGGTCATGAGGTGGGTCGCCGGCGGCCGATCGGCGGGTGTTCATCGGGTGCGCTGCGGCCCCGCTCAGTGTTGTGGTGCTCGTGCCGTTGTCGTGCTCGTGCCGTTGTCGTGCTCGTGCCGTTGTCGTGCTCGCTCCAGGAGGCCGGCGCTGTGGTGCGTTCATCATTGCCGATGAAGCTCTGAGGGTGGTCCCAGGCATGGTCGGTCATGCAGGGGACGACGAGCAGCCTGCCGTGGACGGTGGTGCCGGCACTAAGGTGGGACACGAGACCTGGCCGGGTGCATGAGGCGGTTCGCCCCGCGCCCGGCAGTGGGCCGCGACCCGCCGCAGCCACCGAGGAAAGGCCCCTGCCATGAGCGTCACCGACGAGCTGCTGGACCGTGCGAAGGCCTACGCCGCCGCTTTCACCAAGGGAGAACTGCCCATGCCCCCGGCCCTGCCGGTGGCGGTGGTGGCCTGCATGGACGCACGGCTCAACCCCTACGGACTGCTCGGGTTGAGCGAGGGCGACGCCCACATCATCCGCAACGCCGGCGGAGTGATCACCGACGACGAGATCCGCTCCCTGGTCATCAGCCAGCGCCTGCTGGGGACCCGGGAGATCATCCTCATCCACCACACCGACTGCGGCATGGCCACCTTCACCGACGACGCCTTCACGGCACAGATCGAGGCCGACACCGGAATGCGCCCGCCCTGGTCACCGGAGTCCTTCACCGACCCCGACGACGACGTCCGCCGGTCCATGGCGCGCATCGCCGAGAACCCCTTCGTCCCCCACAAGGACGGCGTGCGCGGGTTCGTCTACGACGTGACCGACGGCACCCTCCGAGAGATCCACTGATCCACGGCCGGCATCGGCGCCCGGGCGGGCGCAGCCGTCAGGTACACTGTCACCGCCTTGTCCCGGTCGGGCACGTGGTCGCGGTTCACACGGCTGTCGACCCTCCCTCAGCGCCTGTTCAGGTCCTCGGCGAGCATCACGATGATGCCGCTGGGGCCGCGGACATAGGCGAGCCTGTAGGCCTCCCCGTAGGTCGCCACTCCGCGCAGCGGGTGACAGCCGTGCCTGGCGGCGATCTCGATGGACTCGTCGAGGTCGTCGACCGAGAAGGCGACGCGGTGCATGCCGATCTCGTGCGGTCGCGTGGGTCCGGTCTCGATCGCCTCGGGGTGGATGTACTCGAAGAGCTCGAGGCGGCCGTTGCCGTCCGGGGTCCGGAGCATGGCGATGTGGACGTGGTTGCCGTCGAGGCCGACGGCGGTGTCCGCCCACTGACCGCTCACCGTGTCCCGGCCCAGGACGGTCAGCCCGAGGTCGGTGAAGAAGGCGATCGCCGCTTCGAGGTCGCGGACGGCGATGGCGACGTTCTCGAACTGGATGGGCATGTGGTGCATGGTACCGAGCCTCGGCCCTTCGTGCAGGCCGCTGCTTCCTCGACCCGTGACGTCGTCGTCGGCGATCTCCACGGACAGGCGGCCCCGCACGTTCCCGGACGGCTCAGGACAGCGGAACGGCCCCGCGCCGACGGCGGTGCGGGGCCGTTCCGGCCGGGGCAGGTCAGGCGCCCGCGCCCCGGCGGCGGACGAGCACCACGCCACCAGTGGCGGCGGCGATCCCGGCCAGGCCGAGGGCGGCGATCCCCGTGCCGGACTGCTCCGGGGCCACGGACACCCCGGTGTCCGCGCCACCGACCGGCATCTGCTCCACCTGCGGGGTCTCGGGGGTGACCGGGACGTCACCGACCGGGGGCAGCGGAACATAGGCGTAGTCGGGGTTCTCGCAGGCGATGCCGTCCGCGTCGGAGTCCAGAGCCGGGGTGTAGCGCGGGTCCCCGGCCGGGATGTTGTAGACGCCCGCGGCCGCGGCGGCGTCGCAGTTGTCGAACAACGGGAACGACAGCGCGGAGGCCGGGGCGGCGGTCAGGGCGGAGAGTCCGACAGCCGCGACCAGGGCGGCGCCGGCAGCACTTTTCTTCATGGGGTCTGTCACCTTTCATGAGGAGTGATGGTCCTCACACCGTACTCATCACGTGCCACACTTGTGCAAATACATGCGTCACAATGCGTCGATGACCTGCGGGAACGGACCTCTGCGACCCCCGGGTGACACTGTCCGCCCGCGCTGCCGACAGGACCGAGGACGACGACGGCGCCCGGGGTTACCGCGTGGTCGAACGGTCAGGGCGCCGGGGTCAGACGAGGTCGATGACGTCGGCGATCGAGTCCAGGACCCGTCCGGGGCGGTACGGGTACCGGGCGATGTCGGCGGCCCGGGTGGACCCGCTGAGCACCAGGATCGTCTCCAGCCCGGCTTCGATGCCCGCGACGACGTCGGTGTCCATCCGGTCCCCGATCATCACGGTGGTCTCGGAGTGGGCCTCGATGCGGTTCATCGCGCTGCGGAACATCATCGGGTTGGGCTTGCCGACGAAGTACGGGCGGGCCCCGGTGGCCCGGGTGATCAGGGCCGCGACCGCCCCGGTCGCCGGCAGCGGTCCCTCGGCCGAGGGACCGGTGGCGTCCGGGTTGGTCGCGATGAACCGTGACCCGGCCTCGATCAGCCGGATCGCCTTGGTGATGGCCTCGAACGAATACGTCCGGGTCTCCCCCAGGACCACGTAGTCGGGGCCGGCATCGGTGAGGGTGTAGCCCACGTCGTACAGCGCGGTGGTCAGGCCCGCCTCCCCGACCACGTAGGCCGAGCCACGGGGGATCTGGTCGGCGAGGAACCCGGCCGTGGCCAGTGCCGAGGTCCAGATCGACTCCTCGGGCACGGTCAGTCCGCTCGTGGCCAGCCGGGCCGCGAGATCTCGTGGGGTGTAGATCGAGTTGTTGGTCAGCACCAGGAATCGGCGTTCCTCATCGACGAGGCGCTGCAGGAAGTCCGCAGCGCCCGGAAGGGCCTGCTCCTCGTGGACGAGCACCCCGTCCATGTCCGTCAACCAGCACTCCGGGCGGGAACGGTCCATCACCACACCTCCTGAACGGCGTTCTCGACTGTCACCGATGCTACTGCCGGCACCCCTTCCCTCCCTCGACATCCTGCTGACGGGCACGTGAGCAGTCGAGGGGCGACTCCGCAGGAGACGTGGAACCGGATCGGGTGGCAGACGCGCCGTGGCTGATGAGCGGGGCCGCCCGGTCAACGCTCGGTGACGCGATTCAGCTGCCACAGGCGGTAGGTCCAGGGCAAATCGTAGCCGATGACCCACACGGTGTACGGAGTCAGGGCGATGACGGACGGCCGGTCCGAGGCCACGGCCTTCTGCAGCGCCAGCAGCGGCGCCAGGAACGCGACGATCCCGAGGAACCCGGCGCGTGGATCGCGCCGTCCGAAGAACGACACGTTCCACAGCTCGTTCCCCGCGAGCACGAGCAGGGCGAGCCGCCGAACGCGCCCGTCGTCGTTGCGGTGAGCGCGATACAGCACGACGCCGAGCTCGAGGTAGTAGACCGCCCCGACGACGCCGAAGGCGGTCAGCGGCAGTTGCATCCGCGGAGCCTTGAGCCCGCGGAACCAGCCCATGGCCTCCTTGCCGATGAAGGCGTTCCCCAGCACTGCCGCGACCACCGGGGGCCCGCCCACGGCGGTCCACTGCCTCACCCGAGCCCAGTGCTCCATGGGCTTCAGCATGCCATGTCCGATGCGTCGTGGACTCTTGACGCGCGCCATACTCCGACGACGGGATCGACACCCTTCGGCGCCGATGCCGATCCCCGCGCGGACTCCTCCACCTGCCTGTTGGCGCCCGGACAGCACGAGACCACGCGGCTGCTCCTGAAGGTCGTCGCGGACATCAGTCCTCGGTTCGCGCCAGCACTCTCCATCGGTGACCTCGTGATGGCCGGACGCCATCCATTGAGCCTGAAGGCCCTCGACCAGAACGCACCCCGTCCGGAAGAGCGGTGAACGCACCGGCGTTCCGTGGTGGCCCGTCACAGGACCACGTCATCTGCCCGGATGGCCGTGGCCGGCCGGTCAGTGCTGCTGGGGCGTGCTGGGGAAACGTGCCTCGTAAACGGGGACCAGGGCGGGGTAGTAGTCGCGCTCGAAGTCGATCGCCTCGACGTCCCCGCCCGTCTCGGCCGCCACCAGACGGTCCAGGTAGTAGTCCCAGCCCGGCCCGATGTGGTGCGCCCACCCCGGTTCCGGCAGGATCTGGCCGAAGTGCAGGATCGTGCCGCCACCGTCCTCGGTGAGCCGGATCTCCACCCTCCAGTCCTGGTCCTGTCCGTCCGGGCCCTCACTGCGCGCTCGCGTGCGCAGCAGCCGCGGGGGCTCGCAGGCCTCGATGTGGTGCACCTCCTCCGGCATGCCGTCCTCGGCGGTCATCCGGAAGGTGACGCTGCCGGAGGCCGGGTCCCCGGTCCAGGTGCCGATCCAGCGCCCGAGGCGCTCGGAGTCCGTGACGGCGGCCCACACGTCCTCGACGGGGGCGGTGAAGCGGCGGGTGAACACGATCCAGTCGCCGTCCTGGCGGGTCTCGGCCCGGCCGGTGGCCTGTGGTGTCGTCATCCTGCGTTCCTCCTCTCGGTGCGCGACTGCCGCTCGGCGGCGCGGTCGCGGGTGGTGCGGCGGACCTCGAGGTCGAGTCCGTCCAGGACGTGCTCCGGGATCCGGGGGTTCCGGGCGGTGAGCTCGGCGAGCAGGGAGGCGAGCGGCTCCAGGGCGGAGGGCACCAGGGTGTAGTGGCGCTCCCGGCCCTGCGTGGTCCCGACCACCAGCCCCGCGTCGCCGAGGACCTTCAGGTGCCTGCTGACCGCCGGCCGGCTGATGTCGTGGTCTCCCGCGAGGTCGACCACCCGGGCCGGCCCCTCGGCCAGTCGGCGCAGCAGGGCTCGACGCACCGGGTCCCCCAGAGCTGCGAACACGTCCATGACACTTATGGTAACCAATCAGTTACCAATACGTCCAGGAACGGCGGACGACGCCGTCGCGGGGAGTCGTTCACCAGGGCCCGGCGGAGAACCTGCAGCATGCCGTCGACAGAGAGGCTCCGGGGAAGCGATCCCACGGAGGGGCGCAGGCCGGAGACCGGTCGCCGGTTGGCTCCTACTGCCCCCAGACCCCCAGCTCGTTGCCGCTGGGGTCGGCGAAGTGCAGCCTCCGGCCGCCCGGGAACGCATACGGGCCCTCGAGGATCCGGCCACCGGCATGGACGATGGCCTGCTGCGTTCCTTCGAGGTCGTCCGAGTAGAGCAGCACGAAGGGGCCCCCGCTCGGGCGGGGCTCGGGAGCGACCAGCAGTCCACCGACTTCGGTGCCGTCATCGGCCGGCGCGACGACGCCGGCGTACTCGGGTCCGTAGTCGGTGAAGCGCCACCCGAAGGCCTGTGCGTAGAAGGCCTTCGCCGCGGCGAGGTCCGTGACGGTGAGTTCGACGTAGTCGATGGCGTGATGCCGGGGCTGTGGTGTCATGGCCGCATGGTAGCCGCGGTTCCACGGCCCGGGACAGGCCGACCTCGAGTGCACTCCGCCCCTTGTGTCCGAGCCCCCCCAGGCGTGTTGTGTGCGGGCATGGGGAACGACATCCATTCCGTCGCCTGCTCGGTGGACGGCTGCACCACGGACGCCCGGGGCAACTCCTCCTGGGCCGTACCCGACGAAGCCGTCATGGCCGCCCTCACCGCAGACCTGGACCGAGCGCACGCGGCTCGAGCGCGCCTTCACCGCCGGGCGGTCGCACGGGCGAGGTCCGATGCTGCTGGGGGTCGTCGACGTGGTCGAGCTCCTGCTGTGCCCGGTCACCGCCGGAGGCGGCACTGCGGTCCACCCGGACGGGCTGTCTCCGGATCTGCGACTCGTCCGGGGGCGTCGCTTCGACAACGGCATGGTCCTGATCCGCTACGACATCGCCCGCCCCCGACTCGTGGGTTGACAGGAGGAGTGCCCGAACCGGCCCTCGTGGCACGGCCTGGGTCGTGGCGTGGGGGCGGCTCCCGGGGCGCGTGGGTTCATCATCGCGAGATCCAGAAGAGCCCGGGCCCCAGCGGAGACATGTCGACGACGACCGGGGACTGCCCGGCACCCTGAGGGGGTCAGCCGCAGGAGAACGCCGGCGGGACAGAACGACATCTCCGTGTCCGGATGGGGTGACGCTCCAGGGCAACAGCGCGAGCATCGCGACGATCCGAGGGGCGGAGCGCCGATCGCTGAGCTCCGTGCCGGCTCTCGGCGCGGTTGATGCGTCGGGTCCCCGGTAGGCCGGCACAGACGTGCTGATGGCCCGAGCACAGACCTCGGCGCCGTCCCCCGCTTCGAACGGCAGGCTCGTCCAGGTCAGCGCGTACCCGTACACATAGGCGTCGATCGCGGAGCTCGCGTGTGCGGCGCGCGCGGCGCTGGGCCGGAGTGGGGCACGATTCCATGTCCAGGATCTGCGGCTCGAGGTGGCCGCGACGGTCGTGATCGCCCTGCTGTTCGTCGCCGCGGTCTTCAGTCGGCACCTGCCCGCGCCTCGACCACCACTTTGCCGAGCGCGTGGCCGTCGCCGACGTAGCTGAGCGCTTCGGGCACCTGCTCGAGGGGAAACACGCGGTCGATGTGGATGCGGACATCTCCCGCGCTGCATCGGTCGGCAAGAGGCGAGAAATGCGCCGGACCCGGCTTGACGGCGAGAACCCCCAGACGCCGATTCGTCATCGTGCCGATCAGTGCGCCGACCGACAGCACTCGCAGCAGGGCGCGCGTCGTCCCGCCGACGATCAGATAGGTGCCACCGGGCGCGAGCGCACGGCGATACGCGAACACCGACCGCCGGGCGACGAGGTCGATGATGAGGTCGTACGGACCGGTGCGCGTGAAGTCGTCGGCGCGATAGTCGATGACCTCGGCGGCCCCCAGGGATCGCATGAAGTCGAGCTTGCCGGCGTTGTCCACGCCGGTGACATGGATGCCGGAAGCAGCGGCGAGCTGGAGCGCGAACGCCCCGGTTCCTCCGCCGGCGCCGTTGATCAGCATCCGCTCACCGGGCTTCGCGCGCGCAACCGCTTGCACCGCGATCGCCCCCGACTGGGGCAGTGTCGACGCCTCGGCGAAAGACAGTCCGGCCGGCTTGAGCGCGAGAGCGTGCTCGGGCGCCACGGCGTACTCCGCGAAGCCGCCCTTCAGGGTGAGATTGTCGCCGTAGACATCGTCACCGACCCGGAACAGCGTGACCCCTGCGCCCACTGCCTGGACCACTCCTGCGATGTCCGAACCGAGCGTGCGGCGGGCGGGTCTGAACAGGCCGCCGAACCGGGCATAGGCGGGCGACCCGTGCAGCCCCTCCCAATCGCTGAGATTGACCGAGGTCGCGATCGCCCGCACGAGCACCTGGCCCCTCCCCGGTGTCGGCGTGGCGACATCGTCGAGCCGCAGCACATCGGGCGACCCGTAGCGGTCATAGACGATCGCTCTCATGCCCGCACGACCATGCGCTAACGCTCGCCCAGCGCGGGGCGCTCGTCGGCGACCCGACGCTCCAGGCCCTCCAGCAGGAGCTCCAGCCCGTAGTCGAACTCGTCCGCGAACGCGTAGACGCCATCGCCCAGCAGCTCGGCGCGCGAGCGGGCAATGTGCGGATACAGCTCGGCCGACGCCGCGACCTTGACGGCGAACGCTTCCTCGGCGCCGCCCCCCGGTTCGAACGGCAGGCTCGTCCAGGTCAGCGCGAACCCGTACACGTAGGCGTCGATCGCGGAGAACGCGTGTGTGGCGAGCGCGGCGCTGAAGCCCTCGGTCATCAGCACGCCGAGGAGACGGTCGTGGTGCTGCAGCAGCGCTGGGCCGGGGTGGGGGCGCGATTCCATCATCCCGAGCGCCCACGGATGGGCGGTGAGCACCGACCGTGCCGATCGCGCCCGGCCGGTCAGCGCCTCCCGCCAGGTAGCGCCGACCTGCGGCAGTTCGATCCGCTCGAACACCCAGTCGGCGTGGTCATCGGGATCCCGGCCCTGATGGTGATGCTCCCCATGACGCTGCCCGCCCGCGTGAACCGTGCCATGAACCTCGTCGTGGCATCGCTCTACATCCCCGTCATGGTGTTCAACGCGGCAGGAGCGTCCTGGGACTGGGCCTTCTACCACGGCTTCCACATCGCCATCGAGGTGCTGCTCCTGGCCTCCGTCGTGCGCTCCGCCTGGACCTGGCCCCGCACCGCCTCGCCGGAAACCATGGCGACCAGCCCGGATCGTGCAGCCGCTCGCGCCCAGCAGCAAGCGTGAACCCAAGAACAGTCCCCGTCCTGTTCACAGCCATCCGCCTCGGTGCCGCGGTGCGGGCCTCCTGACGGTGGGGCACCGGCCACCACCGAGACGTCGCGTGGGGGCCTTCCGAGGCCCCCACCGGCAGGTCAAGGTCACCGGAGGTGCACACAGGCCCACCGCATCGTCGACACCCACCCCGAGCGCGGCGACGTCGTCGTCCGCCTCACCGACCCGCCACGACGGGCACGCCGAGCCGCCGTATCGGATCCGCCTGTCCCACCAACACACAGGAAGGTCCCGGTCACGAACGAGGCGCACGAGCTCACCAAGCGCCACGGCGACAAGACCACCGTGCAGACCCTCAGCTTCACCATCGCGCCCGGCACCGTGACCGGGTTCCTCGTTCCGAACGGTGTCGGCAGGTCCACGACGATGCGCTCGATCATGGGACTGGACCGGCCGACGTCGGGCGACGTCACCGTCGACGGCAGGCTCTTCCGGCAGCACCGTTTCCCACGGCGGGAGGTCGGCGCCCTGCTCGACGCCGAAGCCGTGCACCCCGGCCGCAGCGCCCTCCCCCACCCGCGCACGATGGTCGCCGCCCACAACATCAAGGCCTCCCGGGTCGGCGAGGTCATCGAGACGACCGGCCTGGCCGGGACCGCGACCCAGCGCGTCGGCGGGATCTCCCTCGGCATGAGCCAACGCCTGGGCATCGCCGCCGCCCTCCTGGGTGTCCCCCGAACGCTCGTCCTCGACGAGCCGGTCACCGTGATCGAGCCCGAGGGCGTGCAGTGGGTTCGCCAGCTGGTGCGCGACCTGGCCGCCGACCAGGACCTCGGGGGCTGGTGCACCGGGAAGCCATTGTTGCCCTGCTCGGAAGGACATCGTCGGTGTCCGGTAGCCGACCATACGTGGAGCGGGGGATACGGAGTTCACGCCCCTGCTGATGGCCCGATCAGCATCAGCTCGGTCGGTCCTGACCTGGTGATCCCGCCCAAGACCCCGGACGCCGTTCAGGCCGTCTCGTCCGCAAACCCGAGCCCAGGAGGGGTCCCTTCAGGATGGCTGGCCGGTGGCCAGCTGGGCCTGCAGGACGTCGAGGGTGCGGTCGAACCACCGGGTCAGCCGCGGACCGTGGAGCACCCGCGCGGCCCCACGGTCGCTCTGGTGGTTGATGAGGTGGAAGGGCCGGGTGCCGGCCTCCAGCACCCGGGCGAAGGTACGACTGACCGGTTCCGGAAGACGACCCATCAGGCGCACCAGGGGGAGCAGGCGCCGGACGATGAGGTAGCCGAAGAACATGTGGAACAGCAGCTGCCCGTTGGTCCATCGGGTGCCGGACGAGGGCCGGCGCAGCTCCGCTGGGGTCGCGGCCACGAGGTCGCGGAAGTCCGCCCTCACCCGTTCGAGCTCGTCGTGGATCTCCTGGCGGGTGGCGGATGCATCGCTGCTCATCGTGGTCATCCCCTCGTGCGGTGTGCTGGATGGGACAGAGCCCGAGCTGCAGGAATCCGGCGCCGGGGTCAGCGCAGGTCGAGGAACGCCCGCAGCTCGGCGAAGGCCACGGGCACCACGGAGTAGTGGGCCCACTTGCCGCGCTGCTCGCGGGTGACCAGTCCGGCGTCGACCAGCTTCTTCATGTGGTGGCTGACCGTGGGCTGACTGATGTCCACCACCGCGGTCAAATCGCACACACAGACCGCACCGCACCCCTGCGCCGCCACATGGGAGAGCAGCAGCAGACGGGTCGGGTCGGACAGGGCCTTGAGGCGGCCGGCGATCCGCTGCGCGTCGTCGGCGGCCATCGGCCCGCCCGAGAGCGAGCAGCACTCCGTGCCCGTCGTGCTGGGGCCGCACTGATCGCCAGCGGTGGCCTGGACGTCGGGTGCGAGAGTCATCACCCCATCATACATTGACCAATGTCGATGTGGCCCTCTAGTGTTCCCGATAGATAGTCGTCAATACGAAGGGCTGCCCCTGATCATGAGCAACACCACCACCGCCCCCGCCGTTCACCAGGGGGTGATGAAGGGCCTGTCCTTCCTCGACCGCTGGCTGCCCGCCTGGATCGTCGCCGCCATGGTCGCCGGCCTGTTCCTGGGCCGCTTCGTCCCGGGGCTGAACACCGCCCTGGAGGCCGTGCGGATCGGCGAGGTGTCCCTGCCGATCGCC
This sequence comes from Kocuria sp. NPDC057446, assembly GCF_042802875.1. Taxonomy (NCBI): domain Bacteria; kingdom Bacillati; phylum Actinomycetota; class Actinomycetes; order Micrococcales; family Micrococcaceae; genus Kocuria; species Kocuria sp. NPDC057446. The sequence goes on from NZ_JBHVDI010000058.1 coordinate 12,562, forward strand.
ATCGGGCTCCTCGTGATGATGTACCCGGTGCTCGCCAAGGTCCGCTACGACGAAACCCACCGCGTGGCCGGTGACCGCCGGCTGCTGGGCGCCTCCCTGGTGCTGAACTGGATCGTGGGCCCGGCCCTGATGTTCGCCCTGGCCTGGATCTTCCTCCCCGATCTGCCGGAGTACCGCACCGGGCTGATCATCGTGGGGCTGGCCCGGTGCATCGCGATGGTCCTGATCTGGAACGACCTCGCCTGCGGCGACCGCGAGGCGGCGGCCGTGCTGGTGGCGATCAACTCCGTCTTCCAGGTGGTCGCCTTCGGCGCCCTGGGCTGGTTCTACCTCCAGGTCCTGCCCGCCTGGCTGGGCCTGCCCACCACGTCCGCGGAGTTCTCGGTGTGGTCCATCGTCGTCTCGGTCCTGGTGTTCCTGGGCATCCCGCTGGTGGCCGGGTTCCTGACCCGCACCCTCGGGGAGAAGGCCAAGGGCCGGGAGTGGTACGAGGGCACGTTCCTCCCGAAGCTGGGCCCTTGGGCCCTGTACGGGCTGCTGTTCACCATCGTGCTGCTCTTCGCCCTGCAGGGCGACGCGATCACCTCCAATCCTTGGGACGTGGTCCGGATCGCGTGGCCGCTGCTGGTCTACTTCTTCCTCATGTTCGGCATCGGCCTGCTCGCCTCCCGCGCCATGGGCCTGAACTACGCGAAATCCACCACCGTGGCCTTCACCGCCGCCGGCAACAACTTCGAGCTCGCCATCGCCGTGGCCATCGGCACCTTCGGGGTGACCTCCGGCCAGGCTCTGGCCGGCGTGGTCGGACCGCTGATCGAGGTCCCCGTCCTGGTGGCGCTGGTCTACGTGTCCCTGTGGGCCGGGCGGAAGCTCTTCCCCGGTGATGCCACCGTCCCCGCCCGCTGACCCCCACGAGACCCAGGAGCAACCGTTGAGCGAGACCACGAAGCCTTCCGTCCTGTTCGTGTGCGCCAAGAACGGCGGCAAGTCCCAGATGGCCGCCGCCCTCATGGAGCACCGCGCCCACGGGACCGTGGAGGTCCACTCCGCCGGCACCACACCCGGCAGCAAGATCAACGCCCTGTCCGCCGAGGTGATCGCCGAGGTCGGAGCCGACATGTCCTCGGGAACACCGAAGCCCATCGACCCGGACCTGCTGCGCCGGGTCGACCGCGTGGTCGTGCTGGGCGACGAGGCGAGAGTCGAGCCCGTCGAGGGCATGGCCGGCACCATCGAGACCTGGCGCACCGACGAACCGTCCGCCCGCGGCATCGAGGGGGTGGAGCGGATGCGCCTGGTCCGCGACGACATCGACACCCGGGTGCGGGAGCTGCTCACCGAGCTCACCGACGGCAACCCCGCCTGAGCGCCGCCCCCACCCTTCCCCACTTCTCGTTGCGACAGAACGGATGATCCCGATGACTGCCGAGCCCACGTCCGCGACCCCCGCCGAGACCACGGACAAGCCCAGTGTCCTGTTCGTGTGCGTGCACAACGCGGGCCGCTCGCAGATGGCCGCCGCCTACCTCACCCACCTCTCCGGCGGGCGCATCGAGGTGCGCTCGGCCGGCTCCGCCCCGGCCGATGCGGTGAACCCGGCCGCCGTGCAGGCGATGGCGGAGGAGGGCATCGATCTGAGCGCCCAGACCCCGAAGATCCTCACCGACGAGGCGATGCAGGACTCCGATGTGGTGATCACCATGGGATGCGGGGACGCCTGCCCGTTCTACCCGGGCAAGCGGTATGAGGACTGGGCGCTGGAGGACCCGGCCGGCAAGGGCGTGGAGTCCGTGCGGCCCATCCGTGACGAGATCAAGGCCCGGATCCAGCAGCTGATCGCCGAGCTGCTGCCCGCCGACGCCGCCACCGCCACCAAGCAGGGGCGGCAACGGTCATGACCACGCACCACCACCGGCACCGGCACCGGCACCGTAGTTGCGACGGACCAGCTGATCATCGTCGACTCCGGCCCGGCCGGGGATGGACACGGCCCGCACCGGCAACCGGGAGGCCACCCCGTTCCTGGTGCGCGCCCAGCACGCCGACGGCACGTGCGCGGACATCCGGGCGTCGGCGGTGATCGACGCCTCCGGGAATTGGTCGACGCCCAACCCGCTGGGCCAGGCCGGGCTGCCCGCACCCGGGGAGGCGGCGGTGGTGGCCGCCGGGCGCATCACCGCCCCGCTGCCCGATGTCACCGACCGCGACCGGGACCGTTCCGCCGGCCGCCACGTGCTGGTCGTCGGGGCCGGGCACTCGGCGGCCACCACCCTGCTCGAGCTCGGTGCCCTGGCGGAGACCGAGCCAGGCACCGGGAGCTCCTGGGCCGTCCGCTCCGCCGATGTCACCGGCGTCTACGGCGGGGAGGACCGCGACGAACTGGCCGCCCGTGGAGCCCCGGGCACCCGGCTGCGCCACCTCGTGGAATCGGGGGCGATCGAGGTGCACACCTCCTTCAGCATCACCGGCTTCACCACGAACGACGACGGGCTGAGCGTCCGGAACACCACTCCCACCGGAGAGCAGCAGCTGGAAGTGGATCGGCTCGTGCCGGCCACCGGCTACGAGCAGGTCCACCCACTGGTGGTCGACGCCCTCAGGGAGCGCGTGATCGACCTGTCGGGGGCGTACCCGAAGCCGCTGACCGACGACGTGGTGCGCGCCGCGGACTACGTGTTCACGATGGGCTGCGGGGACGCCTGCCCGGTGCACCCGGGCAAGCGCTACCCGCACTGGAGCATCGTCGATCCCTCCCAGGAGACGTCGGACGGGGTGCGCGTCATCGTCGAGGCCATCGACGCCCGGGTCCAGACCCTGTGGGACCAGATCCGCAACTGACCACACTCCCGGGTTCGGTTCCGTCCCTGACCGCTGGGGCGGGGCCGAACCCGCGTGGAGACCGAAACCAATGGGAGGCTGAGCACCATGGAGCACCAAGTGGACGTGGCGATCATCGGCGGCGGCCAAGCGGGTCTTGCCGTGGGGTGGTATCTGCGCCGCCGCACGGACCTGTCCTTCGTGATCCTCGACGACCAGCACGCCCCGGGCGGGGCCTGGCGGCACACCTGGCCCTCCCTGCGACTGTTCTCCCCCTCCTCGTACTCCTCCCTGCCCGGCCGGCTCATGCCCACCACCGGGGCGGACAATCCGGACGCGGCCCATGTCATCGACTACCTCACCGACTACGAGACCCGCTACGACCTGCCGGTCCGCCGACCGGTCCACGTGAGCGCCGTGCACCGTGACGGAGAGGGCTTCCGCCTGGAGACCATCGCGGGGACCTGGTCCGCCCGGGCGGTGGTCAGCGCGACGGGGACCTGGTCCCAGCCCTTCTGGCCCACCGTCCCCGGCCGACGAACGTTCACCGGGACCCAGGTGCACAGCGCCCACTACGCCGGCCCGGCACCGTATGCGGGAAAGCGAGTGGTGGTGGTGGGCGGGTCGAACTCGGGGGCCCAGATCGCCGCGGAGATCGCCGAGGACGCGGAGCTGATCTGGTGCCTCGAGGGCGAACCGCACTGGCTGCCCGACGAGGTCGACGGCCGGGAGCTCTTCCGCGTGGCCACCGAGCGATCCCGGGCCCTGGCCGCCGGGCAGCCGGACCCCGGCGGAGTCGCGGCCCTGGGCAACATCGTCGTGGTGCGCCCGGTCAAGCACGCCCGGGACGCCGGACTGCTGCGGCCCATCCCGATGTTCGACCGCTTCACGACCACCGGGATCGCCTGGCCCGACGGACGGGAGCGGGAGGTGGACGCGGTGATCTGGTGCACCGGATTCCGCCCCGCCCTGCGCCACCTGCGACCCCTGCACGTGCGCGAAGCCGATGGGACGATCCGCACCGACGGGACCGCCTCGGTGCAGGTTCCGAGGCTGTACCTGATGGGCTACGGAGACTGGACCGGGCCCGGCTCGGCCACTCTCATCGGGGTCGGGCCCACCGCCAAGGCCACCGTCGCCGCCCTGAAGCGGCAGCTGGCCACCCCGACGCCGGTGCCCACCCGCTGACCCCCGTCAAGCGACCGGGGCGGCCTCAGGTGCCGGCGGTGTCGCTGCGCCGCTCGAGCAGGAGCACATCACGCCGCTGCCCCGCCTTTCGGCCGTGGCTCATCCGTCCCAGGCGCCGGCGCACTCCCACCGGCTCGAAACCGACTTTTCGGTGCAGGGCCAGATCGGCGGCGTTCTCCGGCAAGCTCTTCGCCTCGATCGTCCACACCCCCGCGGCCTCCGCAGCGGCGATCAGGGTGACCAACAGGAGCCGCCCCACCGGCCTCACCGCACTGTCCGGGGGGGGTGTGCTGGTCATGCGGTGGCCGCCTCGGGGGCGAACAACGACCCCAGGGCCTCCAGCGCCGCCGGGTGGGTTCGGTAGTACACCCACACCCCCCGTTTGTCCCGCTCCAGCAACCCCGCCTCGTGCAGCACCTTCAGGTGGTGACTGATCGTGGGCTGGGACAACTCGAACCCCGGCAACAGATCGCACACACACGCCTCCCCACCGGGGTGGGCCAGCACCATCGACAGCAACTGCAATCGCACCGGATCCGCCAGAGCCTTCAACAACGCGGCGATCCGCCCCGCCTGCTCCCGCCCCAACGGCTCCCGAGACAGCGGAGCGCAACAAGCCAGGGCGGTCGGCGTCACGGAGGAATCGTCACCAGAAATAGACATGCATCTATATTGACTCCCCTCGATGCCGGTGGCAACATGAAAACATCGACAGTGATCTATATCTGAAGATGCGCCGTCTCTTCCAGAAGGGAACCCGTCATGTCCAGAGTCCAGCTCGCCCTGCGTGTGGCCGACCTCGAAGCCTCCATCGCGTTCTACTCCATGCTGTTCAACACCACCCCGGCCAAGCGCCGGCCCGGCTACGCCAACTTCGCCGTCACCGAGCCTCCACTGAAGCTCGTCCTGCTCGAGGGCGAGCCAGGGGAGGACACCCGGATGGACCACCTCGGAGTGGAGGTCGAGTCCACCGAGATCGTCAACGCCGCCGCCCACCGTCTGGCCGACGCGGGGCTGGCCACCCGCCCCGAGGAGCAGACCACCTGCTGCTACGCCGTCCAGGACAAGGTCTGGGTGACCGGCCCCGGCCAGGAACCCTGGGAGATTTACACCGTCACTGCCGACGACCGGCCGGACCTGGAGAGGAAGACCGACCCTGAGCAATCCGCGGTGGCCGGCGACGGCACCTGCTGCACCAATGACGACCAGTCCGCCCGGGCGGACGCCGACGAGCAGAGCGCCGAGCAGCCCAGTTGCTGTTGAGGCACCCCTGGGGGCGGGCCGCCGTCACGAGAACGCGGCTCGCACCCGAGGGTAAGACGACCCCAGCCGCCGGCCCCCAGGCACGCATGTGGCGCCCCTATTGCAACGTCGCTCACGCGGGAAGTGGCTGGTACCCGTGCCATATGTGCAGCGCAGAGCATCAGTTGCCCTTCACACCTAAGGGGAATTCTGGGACGGCCTGGTTTCGTTCCGGAACCCGGTGCCAGATCGTCCCGGCAACCTTTCGATCGCTTTTGAGTTCGTGGCTGCAGCTTCCTGTGTCGACGGCATGTGAAAACTGTCTTCGTCGTGGCAGGGAGCTCCGGTCGGTGCCTCGAGTGCGTTCGGTCTGGTCTGATGAGGGTCAGATGCTCAGATCGGGCCAGAGTATGCGGTAGGCCACTGCGTAGCCGGCGATGTAGGCGAGGGACAGGGTCAGCAGCGCTGCCCCGGTCACCGCGAGCACTCCGGCGCGGCATCGGATCGTGTTCACCAGGTGCCATGCGGCTGGGATGACACCCAGGACGCCCAGCATGAGCACTGCCTGCCCGAGGCGGGTGAGCGGGCGGATCAGCGTGTAGTCCTGCAGTTGAATGCTTGAGACGAACAGCACCAGCCCCACCAGGACGAGGGCCGAAGAGGCATAGGTGAGCCGCCGCACCCGCCAGGGCCTGGGCCGGTCCGTGCCCCACCGTCGTCGCCGGCGCAGGCGGTTCACCGGCCAGGCCACCAGGGTGATGACGAGCACGGCCAGCGCTGCGAGCAGCACCAGGTGTTGGGCGTAGTACCCCTGCCAGGCGCTCACCCGGCTCTCCGCCCAGTAGGCGGTCAAAACGATGTCCCGGACGTTGCCGGTCTCGTCGGCGCGGGCGGCAAGGGTATCCGTGCCGGCGATCTCGCGCCACAGCCACGGCTCGACTTCCTGCATGGTCGTCTTCGGAGGAACCGGTAGCCGGCGGTGATGGTCCCGTCCGGGCAGGCGGCCACCGTGACGAGGGAGAAGGAGCCCACGAGGGCCGCGGCGCTGGACTGCGCCCGTCGTTCGCTGCGGGTAGTGGCCCGCTACCGCAGCGGCCCGTTCAGCGGCCCCAGGTGCAGGCTCCGGGGCTGTCTGTTCCGGCGGGGCCACGTAGCGGCGGGCGAACTGGTCGATGAGCTGTCGGCGCAGCACCGCGGTGCTGAGCGCGCGCCCCCCGTTGCCGTTGCGGGAGACGAACACGCCCGTGTCGGTCTCGGGAAACAGGGCCAGCTCGCTGTGGCAGATGGTGGTGTCACCGCCGTGGGACAGCACCTCTTGACCCCGTATCTCGCGGCCCCGGAAACCCAAGGTCATCTGATCGGCGGCGCCGAGCCCGCCCAAGGATGCCGGCGGCAGCCCCGGGGCGTGCATCTCCGCCATCGCCTCAGGGCCCAGCACGTCATCGGCACCGTGGCCCAGGTGGAAGTACAGGAACGCGGCCATGTTGCGCGCGGTGGAGCTCACGGAACCTGCCGGCGCGATGGAGATGTACTCGAACGGTGCCTGCTCAGCCCCCGGGACGGGGAGCCTCCGGCCAACCGGTCGCCCGGCCCCGCCGGCAGCGGCTGCTCGACGGAGGTGGAGGTCATGTCCAGCGGGTCGAGGATCTCGGTGCCCACGTAGTCCTCGAACGGGACGCCGGTGACCTGCTGGACGACGTAGCCGGCCAGGGCCAGACCGTAGTTGGAGTACGCCGGGGTGGTGCCCGGGGCGAAGAT